>JAFAKL010000217.1 GCA_019235445.1 Verrucomicrobiota bacterium
GGGTTGAGTTGTGCACGAGCCACTCGTGCAGGCATCTCGAAAATCGCATTCATCGCATTCGAGTTGTTGATTTGATCGGTCGCCGTCATCGAAGTATCGATCGTGCCAGGCTGCTGCGAGGCCAGGTATTGCGAGAGGAAATTCGTCTTTTCCAACCGTGATCCGATGGTCCCGCCAGTAAGAAAATATTGCGCACCAACGATTGACGAGAGATTCGACCACTGAGGTTCTTCGGCGTTGGCCGGCGGGTTAAGCGGATGCGTGGAAACGTGGCAGAGCGCGCAACTTACACCGACGGTAAATGGTCGAACGGTACGAGGATCCGTCGCGTAGGCATGGTCATTGTAAAAGGCCTCCGCGTTCCAGCGTGCCTGAGCATTCTTGGCATCCGGACCGATGAAAAAATTCGGATTTGGAAAAAGCCGCATCCCAATTACGCCGCTAGGGTAGCCATACACGAGGGGATTAACCCCGTCGTTTTTCAAAGTGCGGCCCTGCGGATCCTTATATGCTTGAGCCCCGGGATCGTAGGTGGAACCGAAAGCTGGCGAATAATTACCTTCCACTCCGATTTTCCTTTCTAAGGTGTCAAGATAGAGACCCCACGGACCGGGAGTGTCGCTCCGTTTGAGGCCGGGTTGATTGATGAGGCCGAAATCATGCAGCCGCGAGTCACGGCGCCGGCTGTCGATGACCTGAAGCAAGTCGTTAACTCCGTAGCCTTTCTGCGCAAGCCAGTCCCAGAAATCCTCGTCCCCACCGCACCAGAGCATCCAGGTGTTCCGCCCGAAGACCGCCTGCTGGTCGGGATTGGAGGGATCATAAGTATCCGTGATATTGAATTGGAGGGGCGTGAGTTTCCGCTCCATCATTGGTTTGCCGTCCGCGCCGAGCAGAGGTTTGTTCTCCGTACTTACTTTCGCCACTTCGGTTACCACCTGATCCATCATGTGGAACACATCACGCGGCTCGGGGCGGAAATCGTTGATCGAACTTCGTCCTGGCCACTCAAAATCGACGGGGTGCTTGGGGTCCACAGCCCATGCAGGCCCCGAGAATTTATCCACGTACTGGTAACCTGGTTTGGTTTGGTCGCCGGCAATGTTTCCAGTCGGGCCCCCGGTCTGAACGGTGGTCTTCCCGCCGTTTGCACCGGGATAAGGCGCGCCTGGCGTCGGCGAATCCTGTGCGAAAAGGACCTGGCCAGCCAAAGCGCACAGCAGAAGGTAGCGAGGGACGAGTCTCATACTCATAGGTTAACCTCCGAGATTCTCCGTCAAGCAAACGGAATCAGCTCATCAGGTCATAGGTCTCCGGCAAAAAGATGCCCCCCTCCCAGGAAATGACGGTCTAATGCCAAAATAGTTCTCCTGCTCACGCCAAACGGTGAGCTCTGTGTCTTGCTTTTGCGGATCGCCATGCACTGTCCAACGAAACGCGTCCTTAGTTAACAGTCAGCATGCAATACCAAAAAATTGTACATGCAACGCGGAAATCCAAACATTACCCGACCGGGTAATATATGGAATCGTGGGTTGAGGAGAAGACGCTGCTGGATCTCCTCATCGGCCTTAAGGGTGCAGTTGAAATGGGGGTCTGGCAGCAGTCCTTTGTGCGCGCGTGGGACGAGCGCGATGATGGCGTCTCGGATTACATGATCGAAGTTCTGAGAAAGAAAGGAGAAAGTCGGATCCGTTTGAACAGGTGTACACGGATGTTCATGCAAACGGGCACCACAAGATATAGATATCTTCTTGCGCTTCTATACTGCATATCGTATTTAAGGCGCCATGAAGCATCCTCCCGAAGCGTTGCGTTCTCCCAGACTTTTCGATTCCGGCTGCGGCTATCTTGTGGTGAGCAGGTTTAAAACCGACGGCCGCGTGGAGTCCGGCTTTTTCCTGCTCGACGTGTTTTGCCTGGGTGTGAAGGACGCGGGTTTCCATTGCTTCAACAGTATTGCCCATCATCGAGAAAGCCTCCTCGATCGGCTCTTCCCCGACGAGGATCCGGTGCGGATGACGCCAGCGGCGGCGCGTAAACTGACCGAGGACGCGATCCGCTACGCCAGGGACCTCGGGTTTTCCCCGGGGGTGGACTACAAAAAAGCGAGCCGCGTTTTCGGCGGCATCACAACGGCGGATTGCGATGAGGAATTTATGTTCGGCAAAGACGGCAAACCACTTTACATCCAGGGCCCGTCGGACTCGCCAGCCCGCGTCGAAAGGATTCTGCGTACGCTCGAAGCTCGATGTGGCGAGGGCGGCTACCATTACATTGTCGTCGCGGATGAGTTCGAACTGTTCGACGGCGAAGAGGACAACGGCGAAGACGCCATCACCGGTCCTTTCGATCGAGCAGGGCTAGAGGCAATGGCTGCCGGGCTCCGAGCCACGCGGCCCAATATGGAAGTTCGGATCAATCCGCCGGGTTACCGAAAAGTTTCCGACATGATCTGGCTGGTGGCCGAGCCGCTGTTAGAATTCGCACCGGATTTCGAGTTGAAGCAAATGATCCTCACCCTGACGGCGCTGGCTTGGAATTTCACCCTGCTCGACCCGACTGTGCAGAAAAAGATGCTCGTGGAACTAGCCGATCTGTTCAAATGTCCCGAGGGGGTGGAGATGTTCCTCTACCTTGCGGACCGTACAGCGCTTTTCTTCCCCGAAGAACACCGCGTCGTCTGCAAGGTCGAAACGGAACCCACACTGTACGGCGATTTGACGCTTCGCGTAGCCTCGGCGATGTGAGGGTACCATAGCCGCCTCAGCACGCCACCG
This sequence comes from Verrucomicrobiota bacterium, assembly GCA_019235445.1. Classification (GTDB taxonomy): domain Bacteria; phylum Verrucomicrobiota; class Verrucomicrobiia; order Chthoniobacterales; family JAFAMB01; genus JAFAMB01. The sequence goes on from JAFAKL010000217.1 coordinate 2,781, forward strand.
TGCAGCCTGAAAAGGGCAACGACATTTCTTCAGGTGGAAAATCCACTCGACAGCGATCGCCAGTTGGTGATTTCGAATCAGCGACTGGTTGCTTCGAGCCCCGTGTCAGTGAATTAAGAGCCACTGTCTCCGGAACGAAGAAGGTATTCGAGGTCAATACGATCTTTTTCCCGATTTCCTTGCTTTAATCGGATCATCAGGTCGCGGCTGGCAAAAGGAATCTCCAAGCCGCCAATAGCCCGGAGGATGAAAGCGTCCCTGGCCTCTGCGAAAGTCACTCCACATGCAGCAGTCATTAGATCGACCGTGATTTCGTCATTGACGCGAACCACCATCCATTCCCGCAAATCCTCGTCCGCACCCAGCTCATCGATCGCCCGCTCCGGCAAAATGCGCAGAGCCAGACGAACGAGTTGCTGGTTTTCCACAGATCCATCGATCAAAAGATCGATATCCTCGGTGACTCTGACGAGGCCGAGCTCATTCATAGCAAGCCCTCCAATTATAATATATTTTGCCCCCAGCCTATTAAGCTCGGCGCATAATCGTAGGAGGTCGCTACGCTCAGGGGGTCGCGTCGCTTCGGCCATCCTCTAGATCCGTGTAAGAACGGAACCGCTCAATCGGGGGCCGTTTCGGCCGGCGGCACAAGAAAGGCCGCAGATTCCGCTGCAATCGGTCGAAACGTTCCCAACGGTCGCCACTCAGCAGACCCACCTCGCGGAGTTCGTTCTTTTGTCTCGGTCCTGGCATAACGGAGGGCGATTGCAGCAGTTCGTCGTGTCACGATCGCGTGCTGCGCCTTTAAAACTGTCTCAGTGCAGGACAACGATGCCAAGACTCTGGACAAGAAACAACCGTTTTTCCCTGGGGCCGCCAACCTCAGATTTCGCGAACTGAATACTAACGCGCATGGATTCGAACCATCAATAACACCTCCAGCGCGACCTTTGTAAATTATATGCACTTTGCTATAAGCCACTTACCAATCCAAAAATTTCTAAAAGGGTCACTCAAGAATGGCGCGAAGATAAGGCGCATTTAAGATGATTCTTCGCCCCGAAGCCGAAGGGGCCGATAGGATTCAGCCCGGGGTTTTGTATCTGTACAGCGTCACGATGCCGTGTTTGGCCCTGGGTTGTGATCTGGAGCGCCGAAGGGGAGAAACAGGGATAGCCTGAGGCGCAGCCCCGGACTGCGCCTCGGGACTGCGCCCCCAGGCTGGAGTTTGGACATTTCGGAGACGATTTTCAGGCCCAGGTGCCTCTCCGGAGAAGGTATCCCGGAGGGGGCACTGGCCCTGAACCGGAGTGAAATCCCTTAGCTCTAACCAACTTAACTTAAGGAAAATCCTAACAACAAAA
>JAFAKL010000406.1 GCA_019235445.1 Verrucomicrobiota bacterium
AGCCAGAATGTTAAGCAACTGGTCGACCCTCCTCGCACAAGTGTGCATCTCGCCGATCCTTTGCAGCCCATTGCGGGCGATGTCTTGAGCTAATTTGGGCCTGGTCAAAAGCAAATGGAGGTTGTGTGCCATCTCTTTTCCGTCGGCGGCAAAAAGCAGGTCTTCCCCTGCCCTGAATAATTTATCGGTGTCTGGCCACGGAGCCGAAACGAGTGGAATTCCGCAAGCAAGAGCCTCGAAAGGCCGGATGGTGGGTATCCCAGGTAGTGCGCTGACATAGGGCCTGCGCGGAACGTGAACAGTGACGCGCGCTCGTCCGAACACCTTCGGCACGTCAAAATTGGGCAGCCAACCACCGAATCGAATTCCGGCCTCTGTCAACGCTTTTAAAGCAAAATCCGGATACCTGACTCCGTAAACAATCGCCTTCAACCGGAGTTCGCGAACCGGTTGGATCAGGAACTCCTCCAGTTCGCTTGTTCGCTCGTCGTCCCCCCAATTTCCAACCCAGGCAAGGTCGTACTCCTTTTTTGCCTGCGGAACAGGTCGGAAAAGCCGCGTATCAGCCGCTTCGTGCCAGACCCAGGCGCGGCGAACCCACCCATTGCTCAGATAGATCTCCCGAAGTGAAGATCCATAGGCAAGAACGCCGTCATAGTTGTACAGCTGGAGCTTGGCAACTGTTTCCGGTTGAGTCACCGCGCGATGATGAGTGTCGTGAAAAAGCAGTCGAAACGAAGAATTTTTAGCGCGGAAAGCTCCTATCTCAGCGATCAATTCGGGTGAATTCCATTCGTGCACAATCACCAGTCCGGCGTCCTTGAGCATCTGTTCCAAATCGAGCGCCTGATAGCGAATACTTGTCAAATTTGGATAAGCCGCCTGGAATTCGGCCAAGACTTGCTCTCCTTCATCGGCCACAAGATTTTGATAGCTCCACGAGTCTTCTGGCTCGTAGACAGTGAGGTCGTGGCCTCGCGCCAATAATTCAGAACAGATCCCCCGCAGGAAATGAGCGTTTCCGTGGTTCCAGTCCGAAAGGAGAGAATGGCAGAAAAGAACAATCTTCACTAAAGGCTAGCTCTTCAGGAGTTAATCGGTTCTATGATGATCCTGGCGAGCTCGCTAACAAAGACTAACAACGCCTTTGATGAATCCTTCGGGCCTCCGTTCCAAAGTCTGGAATCCCTCTTCAATTCGTTCAAACGGGAAAAAGTGCGAAATGAGTTCGTCCAATCGAATTCTTGCCTCGGTCACGGCCTGAACCGCTGCGCGAATCCCCTCTGCGTAAACCGCTTCCTCCCTTTCATGAGCATTGATCACGTCGATCCCTCGCCAATTCCATTCCTGCATGTTAACCGATCTCGGCCCATCTTGATGATAACCGGCAATCACCAGTCGCCCTCTTGTTCCCGTTAAATCACTCGCCAAATCTAAGGTCTCCTGGGCACCTGCCGCCTCAATCACCAGATGGCAAAGCTGCTGTCCCGTCGCGTTCCGCACCACCTCCAGCAGCTGGGCGCGATCCTTTGACGAAAGCGTCAGGGTGGCGCCCATTTTCTTCGCGATACCCAACGCAGACTCACGACGTGAAATTGCGATGACCTTGGCCCCGGCTTCCAAGGAGAGCTGAAGAAGGATCATGCCCAGAAAACCTGTTCCGACGATCGCCACCCAGTCGCCCTCACGAACTTGAGCGCGCCGGAAAACGTTCATCGCACAACCCAACGGTTCACCGAGAAAAGGAACCTGATCATAATTGCTGGAGATCGGGATGACGCAGTTAGCCTTCGCTATTTCGTACTCGGCAAAGCCGTGATTACCCAGCATCGAAACACGCTCACCGATCTCCAGATCCGCAACGTCCGCCCCCAGTTCTTCCACGATCCCGACCGTTTCATGACCGGGCGCTCCAGGCTCGAATGGATACGAAAACCAGGGCGCTCCTTTCCACGGAGCGAGATTGGAAGAACAGATCCCGCAGTATTCCACTTTCATCCTCACCTCGTCGGGCGCGGGTGCGGGAACCTCTAACTCTCTAAGCTCGAATTGCCGCGGGCTCAGTAACACGGCCGCCCGCATCTTTTTTCGCTTCGGGATACTCATCGGGCTGGATTTCCCCTTTTTGGCAGGAATTCGCAAGGATTGTTCCACGCGGACGTACCCACCGCCATGATTTTTTTCGCCCTTGGGCTTCCCTTTGTTGCCTTCCCTGGGGCGCGCCAACACAACCCCAGGAAAAAAAGAAGATGCGGACACCCGCTGAAAGGGCGTGACGGCTCCCGGCCCGATAAGGTAGACAGGGATTTCCCTGACACACATTACACAGCCAAACTGCGAACTCCGGCGCCAAGGGATTCCAGCAGCGCTCTCAGGTACCTTATGATTTCCACAGTCCTGATTACCGGCGGAGCCGGTTTTATTGGTTCTCACCTTACAGACCATCTGCTTGCTCGAGGTTACAAGGTTCGCATTTTGGACGTGCTGGTCCCCCAGGTGCACGGCGAGAACAGACGCCATCCTGCCTATCTTGCACCCGAGGCAGAATTCATCTACGGCGACATTCGCGATCCTGAAGCAGTGAAAAGGGCCTTGAAGGGTGTCGACGCCGTCTTCCATCTCGCGGCCACTGTCGGCGTAGGCCAGAGCATGTACAAGATTCATCTCTATTCCGATGTTAACGCCCTGGGAACCGCGGTGCTCCTGGAAGCTTTAGCTGACCACCCGGTAGAGCGACTCGTCGTTGCTTCCAGTATGAGCGTCTATGGAGAAGGATTGTATAAAAACAGCACCGGTCAGACGGTGGAGAACGCTGCCCGCAGTCTCGTCCGGCTCCGATCACACGAATGGGATCTTTACGGCGACGATGAAGAGAAGTTGCTGCCTTTCGCCACTCCGGAAACGAAGGTCCCTTCCTTACCTTCCGTGTATGCCTTGTCCAAATACTACCAAGAGCGACTTTGCCTCAATGTCGCTCAGGCATATGGTATACCATCCGTGGCATTACGTTTTTTCAATGTATTTGGAACTCGACAGTCCTTATCCAACCCCTACACCGGCGTGCTCGCCATCTTTGCCTCGCGCCTGCTGAATAATCGACCCCCAATGATCCACGAAGACGGCCTGCAGCGCCGGGATTTCGTCTACATTAAGGACCTCGTGCAAGCCTGTGGACTTACGCTCTCGTTTGAGGAATGTAGCGGTCAGGTTTTTAACGTTGGCAGCGGACAAGCTTCGACAATTCTGGAGGTAGCGGAGAAGCTGGCCAAGGCTCTGGACAAGCCGACCATTCAGCCGCAGATCGCCGACACATATCGTACGGGAGACATACGAAACTGCTTTGCCGATATTACGAGAGCACGCGAGATTCTTGGATATCATCCCGTCTATAGCCTCGAGCAGGGTCTGACTGAGCTCGTTGAATGGCTTTCAACTCAATCAGCGGAAGATCACTCTTCCGTCGCGGCACGGGAATTGGCGGAACGCGGGCTCACGGTGTGAAACGTGGAAAAACCGAATCAAAGCATCTACTCCGCCCATGCGCACAGCACCCCCGCATCCGCATTCGTCGCCCAACACTTTCCCCTCTTCTCATCAAGCCCCTCGCCTTATTCTGATGACTGCCGACTGTGTCGGTGGAGTCTGGAACTATTCACTCGACCTCGCGGAAGCGCTTGCCCACTTCGGAGTGCAAGTGGTCATCGCAACGATGGGTCCGCGTCCTTCTCAAAGTCAGAGAGAACAGGCGGCGCGGATTTCCAATCTCAAATTGTTTGTCAGCGACTACAAGCTCGAATGGATGGATTCACCGTGGGCTGATGTCGACGCTGCCGGGATCTGGCTGCTGGACCTCGCCAGAGATTTTCTTCCGGACGTCGTTCAACTGAACGGCTATACGCACGCTGGTCTTCCGTGGGATGCACCGGTCGTAGTAGTGGCGCATTCTTGCCTCAGATCATGGTGGAGGGCCGTCAAATCAGGGCCCATTCCACCCGTATTCGCAGAGTACACCAGACGGGTGTCAACTGCTTTG
>JAFAKL010000421.1 GCA_019235445.1 Verrucomicrobiota bacterium
AATTCTTCGGTCAATCGCTTGAGCAGGAAAGGAAGGACTTGTTCTTCGTTGTACGCTGGAATCACCAAGGAAAAATCTCGGGTTGTCAATCTCGTGCCTCATGTTCGACTCAACCAAGACTTAATACCCGGCAATCTCGAGCACTAATCCGCGGCATCGCCATGATTAATAGAAGGCCATGAAGATAAAGCTCAAGGACCTCTTTTCGCACGAGTATGCCAGCTGGAGCGTATTTGTAAATCATCTAGAGGCTGAATGTTGCACCACCGCAGACTTGATGCTCCCAGAGCCATCGTTGCCCTTTCGGGTTGCGGCCAACGACCTCAGGATTCGCCTTTTCTCATCCACAAATTTCGATTAAACCTCACCGATCCTGATCGGTTCGGCGCACCGCCGGTCGCAAATACAATGAGCACACGTAAAATTACAAATCACCTTCTGGTGGCGGGTCTCGCGTTCATACTCTACTTCATCACTTCGTTGCTCTATTTTGGAACTACGAAAAATTTCAGCCATAGATACCTCGGCTGGGGCGCCGATCCAACCGCTTACATCTGGTTTCTTAACTGGTGGCCCTGGGCAATCGGGCACGGGATCAATCCGTTCGTCAGCTACTACGTCTGGTACCCACAGGGGTTCAACATGACTTGGGCTGGGTCGGTCCCGGCAGCCGCCCTGCTGATGCTCCCGGTCACGAGGATGGCGAACGCTGTTGTATCCTTCAACGTTTTGTCGCTCCTCGCGCCTGCCCTGTCCGCATGGACGGGTTTTCTCCTGGCCAGATACCTGACGCGAACCACCTTCTCGTCATTCATAGGTGGCTACCTGTTTGGTTTCTCCTCCTATGAACTCGGGCAGTTGCTCGGGCACCTCAATCTCGACCTGATATTCGTTGTGCCACTGCTCGTTTTATTTGTCATACAACGGATCAGGGGCGATCTCTCGCGGCCGCTTTTCGTCGCCGTTTTCGCCGTTGCGCTTCTGGTTCAACTTGGACTTGCGACCGAGGTCCTGGCGACCAGTTGCCTCTTCGGCGCAACTACCTGGATAGCTTTCCTCAGTTTTTCCGCGCGGGAAGAACGGCAACGACTGTGGACGGTTGCCGTTGATATTATTCTAGCGGGCGCAATTATGGCCATCCTGGCGGTGCCGTTCCTATTCTTCGTCTTTAAAGGCTTAGCCGAAGTACCACCCTTTATCCATCCCCCGCAGGAGCTTTCAGCCGACTTGCTGAACTATCTCGTCCCGACCGAAGTGACGCGGGTCGGCAGTAACTTCCTCGTGAACATCGCTCGCCGATTTCCCCTCAATCTATCCGAGCAGGGGGCCTATCTGGGGCTGCCTCTGATCCTCATTTTGATCTTTCAAATCCTTGATACCCGACGTCGGCCTTACATAAAGCCCCTTCTGGTTAGTCTCCTCGTGCCGCTGGTCTTCAGCCTGGGATCAAGTTTGCATGTGGCCGGTGTTCGCATGGATCTCTGGCTGCCCTGGCGTCTAGCGCTCCATCTCCCGCTCATACGCCAAGCGATACCAGCACGTTTTCCCCTGTACGTTGCGCTCGCCGCGGCTCTGATCACAGCGCTCTGGCTTTCTTCCGCTAACCCCGGGTGGGATCGAGCGGGGCGCTTTACCCTAGCAGCTCTCGCTTGCGTCTTTCTCGTGCCCAACCCGACATGGGTCGCCCACTGGACTCCGCTGGCTCGAGAGCCGTTCTTCCAGCCTCAGAATGTCATATCCACTCTAGGTAGCGATGCGAACGTTATTTTGCTTCCTTACGGCCCGACAGGGCCCGGTATGACCTGGCAAGTGGCATCGGGGATGGCCTTCACCCAGTCGGGCGGATACGTTGGCTTTACGCCGCCGGCTGAACTTTCGTGGCGGGTTTTCGACGACCTTCTTGGAGGTGTCGACGGGCGCAGCTTCGAAAACGACATCTCGGCACTTTGCGCGACCCATCGGGTCTCTGCCATTTTGGTAGGGCCAGGTACACCTGCCCCTCTGG
>JAFAKL010000425.1 GCA_019235445.1 Verrucomicrobiota bacterium
CGTTGAGTCGCATGATGTCATCCTTGTCGATCGAAATCGTTTGCACCTGAGACGGATTGACCGACTGAGTCGCTTCTCCGCTGGTGGGTACCACAAGGTTGACGCTGTTCTCCATCAGCGGGGTCGTGATAATAAAGATAATCAGCAGCACAAAAGCCAGATCGAGAAGCGGAGTGACATTGATCTCCGTCAGCGTCTGAAGGGTGTGCCGGTCGGAAAAGCGACGCATGCTATCTATTAACAAGAATCGGCCGGCTCGAATGGTTGACGTACTTGTGCTCGAACTCCGAGGAAAGTTCGGCCGCGAAATTGTCATTCTGAACGATCAACGAACGGATACTCGTCACGAGGAAGTTATATCCGAACATCGCAGGAATTGCGACCAGCAATCCGGTGACGGTGGTGATGAGGGCACCTGAAACGCCGGGGGCCATCGCCTGCAAATTTGCTGAGCCGGCCAGCGCCACCCCGGAGAAAGTATCCATCACACCCCAGACGGTTCCAAGCAGCCCAAGAAACGGTGCGCCGCTCACAGCTGTTGCGAGCAAGATCATTTGGGATTCCAGACGCAAGGCGGATTCTCCGACCGCTCTTTCCATAGCCGTGGTCACGACTCGCATTTGCGACGGGGTGATCCGTTCAGCAATTTCCAAACGTGCCCAAAAAGTGTCATCAACTTCTATCGAACCTAGCAAATGAAAGGCCAGCTCTTTGCATCCGGCTCGATAAATCGAGTATAGTGGAGAACCGTCGAAGCGTACTTTGGACTCATAAATCTTTAGTGGCTGGCGATCTGACCGAAACAGATGAAGGAACCGGTCGTTCTGCGTCTTTGCCAGCCGAATGACTCTGATCTTGGTGACCATGACCGACCAGCTGAAGATCGATGCCAGGAAAAGAGTTCCTAAGACTAGTTTTCCTTCGAAGGTCGCTTCCGTAAAAGCGTACACCAGTCCGCCAGATTGAGTTGCAACCAACGATGTCAACACCGGCACAGGATAGTATGTTTAGCGCGAGAAACGGTAAAGGCAATCTTGCAAAGTCCAAGCACTGTCAAACCTTGGGCAGAATCTGCCTGCCGAAGGCGAGAAACTGGGATAGCCTGGGGCGCAGCCTGGCGAAGGCAGGCGGAGTCCCAGGAAAGATTAAGTTATAGGAATCCAGCTCGGAAGGAGCGGGTGATCTCGTGGCATGCATTTTGGTGCGCGCTTTCAGCGCTGCCGTTTCCTTTGTTGTCTTTCCTGGGGCTCCGCCCCATAAGCGCTAACTTAATCAAAGCTTCGATGGGCGAATGGCCTTTGTCCCGGAGGGACAGGCTGATCGTAGCCAGGCACGAAGTGCCTGGGTTTGTCCCGGAGGGACCAAACGAAAGTAGCCTGGCACGAAGTGCCTGGAAACAAGAGAAGAGTTGACCCGTCCCGGAGGGACGGTTGATCTGCTCACTGGTACAGTAGGATGAATTCCGTTTTGCTTTGCGAGCCACCGAGGCCGAGGAAAGGCGAATGATATTTTGGGAGGAAACCTTGATAGGATCCAGGCCGATGAGCCAGCCTTTATCAATTGACTGGCTTTGGCGATGGGAACTGTGCCAGGCCATCTTTACGTTCTTATTGTTGGCCTCTCATCTAAGCCGAGATCCGTTCAATCGTCCCGCTGGGACGGGGCTATTTTCTCATGACTCCAGGCACTTCGTGCCTGGCTACTATCAAGCTGTCCCTCTGGGACAAAAGACAAAAAGACATGCTCCCCGCCGAGGCTTCGCATCAAGTTAGCGCTTATGGGGCTCCGCCCCAGGCTGCAATGGGTTCGCGCTTCCAGCGCGCAGGAAAGAATTCGATCGATAGCACCCCTGAGGCGCATGCGGCGCTTCAGTCCGCCATGCGTCCCAGTGAGGCTAAACACATACGACGGTTCGCTCACTAATTTACTGTCGCAGACCAAGTCACCGCCCATTCTTGAGATTCCCGGTTTTCGCCTTACAGGTATTTCGTCATGCCAAACATCGCCTTCCCACGTTTCTTGACTGTCATCTTCGCAGCCGGGTTATCATTCGTTACGCCCTCCCTCAAAGCGCAAAACAAGTACGATGTCCTGGCCCGCGTGCTGCAGCCCTATGGAGCGCTTTTCTATTCAAAAGCAACGACCAAAGCAATGCAGGCGGATCTCGTTTTGCGCGATGGTCCACCGGCTGCCATGGAACTTCTCGACCAGCCGCTGCGCGTCTTTTTGCAGATACCGGACAAACTGCGGATCGAAACTCTTGACCCTCAACATCGGCTTGTCTTTTGCCGCGATGGGCAGAAGGTGTGGGTCTACCCCCAGGGTATTTTGGCCGGTCTCGTCGCTTCTGGGGGACAACCCGGCGGCGGTAGAAAGATTCCAGATTTTCGCCTCCCTCTGAAAGATCAGCAAATCATCTGGATTCCCGCATTGTTTGAGATCCTGCGCTTTGGCTCCGCATCGGATTCCGGCACACCGACCTGGACCATCGATTTTCGGCTCTCTCCAGGAGTTGCTCAGTCCATGAAGTGCGGCGATTGGACAGTGAGCGCAACGGTGACACAAAGCGATTTCCGATTGCGGCGTCTCCGGATCGCGAGCAGTCGTTGGACCGGAACGTTTGACATCATCGCCTGCCGCTTCGAAAAAGTGTTTCCGCCTCAAACCTGGGAGCCAGAGCCCGGCCTGGTCAACGAGGCGACAACCGTGCCGCCGGAACTGTATGACTCTGCGCTGGCAAGCATCGCAGCGATCGCACTCCCCTAATGAGATCAGGTTTCATCGATAAGCTGATCGAGAGAATCCGCCGGGTTCAACCGGAAGAAGTGCAAAACTATCTCGTCCGCCTGGCGCGGGAGAAAGGTTTCCTGGAGCGCATTTTCGATGCGCTGCAAGAAGGGGTCATCGTGACCGATGTCCAAGGTAAGATCCAATTCATCAACGATGCGGCGGCGCACCTCTTCGGCGTGGAGCCAGAGGAGGCTTTTGGACGGCCGTTGGAAGAAAAGCTGCGCGGTCTGGACTGGTTGTCGCTTCGATCCAACGAAACCTCAGTCAACCGAGACATTGAGGTCTTTTACCCGCAACACAGATTCCTCAACTTTTATGTCGCGCCGCTGCACCTGCATAAAGATTTAGAAGACTTCAGTGCCACGCGCCAGGATTTGGTTGGGTACGCCATCATATTGCGCGATATCACCGAGGATCGCCGGATGGCCGAACAAACGATCGAGAGCGAACGCTTGTCCGCCTTGACGCTATTGGCCGCCGGGGTAGCGCACGAAATCGGTAACCCGCTCAATTCCCTGAACATCCACCTTCAGCTCATTGAACGCAGACTGCGTAAGGCGCCTTCCGAACTCCGGAGCGACATCGGGCAGCTGATTGGTACTGCCAAAAGCGAAATTCAACGGCTCGACTCCATCGTCCATCAGTTCCTGCGCGCGATCCGTCCCTCGACTCCAACCTTTGAAAATCATGATCTGAACGAGATCCTCGAGGAATCCGTCAAGTTTCTGCGTCCCGAAATTCACGATCGTGACATCATCGTTGAACTGGAACTCGACCCAGGGCTGCCAAGATTGCTGGTCGATCGCGACCAACTGAAGCAGGCCTTTTTTAACGTAATCAAAAATGCGCTTCAGGCCATGAAGTCCGGCGGCATCCTTCATATTCGGTCCTGGCAGAGCGACCTTTACGTCTCGGTCTCCTTCAATGACACGGGCGGCGGCATCTCACAAGAACAGATGAGCAGGCTGTTTCAACCCTACTTCACCACCAAATCGTCCGGCTCAGGTTTGGGTCTGCTCATTGTGCGCCGAATTGTTCGGGAACACGGCGGCGAGATCGAGATTGAGAGCAACGAAGGAAAGGGCGTACGTGTGACGATCCATCTTCCATTTGGAGACAAGCGCATTCGATTGTTGCAGGATCAAATGGACGCTTGAAGAGCATGCGCGGCACCATATTGATCGTAGACGATGAAAAACCCTCCAGAGAAGGACTGCGGCAATCGCTTGAGGATGAGTTTGACGTCTACACGGCAGGAAACGTGGACGAAGCCTTGAACGCTCTCGAGGCGGATCATATCGATCTGGTCCTGACGGACCTGCGGCTGGGCGGAGAAGATGGGATGGCGCTGATCGAAAGAATCCTGCAACGACCGAAGCCCCCAATTTGCCTGCTCATGACCGCCTATGGCTCGATTGCCACTGCCGTGGAGGCGATGAAACGCGGCGCTTACGATTTTGTTACCAAGCCAATAAACATCGATGAACTCGGGCTCAAGATCGCCCGTGCCATCAAGGGACGCCAGACGGAGCAGGAAAATGCTCATCTTCGGCAGCAGGTAGACAAACGTTTCGGTTTGGAAAACCTGGTTGGCGAATCCAGGGCGATTCACGGAATTTTCGACACGATCCGCCAGGTGGCCCCGAGCCGCGCTACGGTTCTCCTGATGGGCGAAAGCGGGACCGGCAAAGAATTGATCGCGCACGCCATCCACAATTCCAGCAACCGCAATAAGACGCGTTTTATCGCGTTTAACTGCGCGGCCTTCGCGCCGCAATTGATCGAAAGCGAGCTTTTCGGCCATGAACGAGGCGCGTTCACCGGAGCCGCCGAGCGACGCATCGGCAGGTTCGAGCAGGCGGCAGGTGGGACGCTCTTTCTCGATGAAATCGGCGAAATCGATTCCAATATCCAAGTCAAGCTCTTACGCGCGCTCGACCCTGGAGTCTTCGAACGTGTGGGCGGCAATCAAAGCCTCCGCGCTGACGTGCGTTTGATCGCGGCCACCAACCGGGATCTCGCTGCGCTGGTCCGGGAAGGAAAGTTTCGCGAAGACCTTTATTACCGGTTGAACGTGGTCCAGATCCACGTTCCCCCTCTTCGCGAACGCAGAGAAGACATTCCGCTCCTCGCAAATTCGTTCCTCAAAGAGATCTCTGAGCGCGACGGCAAGGCCTTCCGGCCGCTCTCCCCGGAAGCGATGGAAGCTCTTCTGCGTTACGACTGGCCGGGTAACGTCCGGGAATTGAAGGGGGCGATTGATTCCGGCGTGACCCTATCCACGGGAAATCAAATTACTGTCCAGGATCTACCGCTTACGGTGCGTAGCACGTTAGGCGGTCTCACAGTCCGCGAAGCTGGAAATCAGGACCTTGTCAATATCCACGACAATGAAATCCGGTTGATTATGCGAGCATTGGACGAAACCGGCGGCAACCGCAGCGAAGCTGCAAAAAAGCTGGGCATCAGCCGCCGCACCTTGCACCGGCGTCTCAAAGAACTGCACTAGGCGTTCACTGTTCGCTGTTCACTGTTCGCTGTTCACTGTTCGCCATTCGCTGTTCACCGTGCACCGCGTAGTCCTGTACTCCTGGAATTCTGCACTCCTGACCTGAATCCTGACTCCCGACTCGTTCTTCCAGGCACAGAAGCTGCATCCTCAATGAAGGCGACCGGCCGAATCAGCTTCCCATGCTGGCTGCCGGGAGAGGGACATGATAAAATTAATGAAGATTGCACGAAGCGGTAGGCACATCGCACGATTGGCCGCCACGATTGCCAGCTGTTTAACAATTGAATCGAATCGGCAAAACTCCGTCTTACTCCTATACAGAGAAGCTCTGGAGCCGCTGATCCATCCCTACCCTGTTTAAGCGTATGCGAAGACTGCGATGGCTTTTCTTATCGGTTGGCGTCCTCTTTGTCGGCGGAATCTGGTACTATTTCTCGCATCAAAACAGCCCCGGAGACGCCGTAAACGCTTCCAAAGCGAAGGCGGCCGGACAGGGTCAGCGAGTTGGCGTGGGCGGCAAGGTGCCTGTAGTCGCCGGGGTCGTACAGAAACGTGACATCCCGATTTATCTAGATGGAATTGGCACGGTTCAGGCCTATAACACCGTCACCGTGCACCCTCAAATCAGCGGAACACTGACCCAAGTCGCCTTTCAGGAGGGCCAGGACGTGAAAAAAGGCGATCTCCTGGCGGTCATCGATCCACGACCCCTCCAGGCGCAACTCGATGGAGCGATTGCTAAAAAAAATCAGGATGCCGCCCAGCTCAATAACGCAAAGGTGCTTCTTAGTCGCGATACCGACCTTTTCAAAAAAGGCGCACTGGACAATCAAACCTACGACACCCAGCGCTTTCTCGTAGACCAGTTGGATGCGACCATCCAATCCGACCAGGCGGCCGTTGACGCCGCGCAGACGCAGTTTAGCTATACCCATATCACGGCGCCTTTTGATAGCCGATGTGGGATTCGCCAAGTGGATCAGGGGAATTATGTGACGCCCGGATCCACCCTGGTTGTGGTCACCCAACTCAAGCCCATCTCGGTGGTTTTTACTCTTCCACAACAGGACCTGCTGAGTGTCAACGAGGCATTTACCAAAAGCCCCCTCAAGGTCAGTGCGCTTGACAGCACCCAGAAAACTGCGCTCGACCAGGGAACTCTCGCCGTGGTGGACAATGAAATCGATCCGACCACGGGCACAATCAAGCTGAAAGCCAATTTTCCAAATCCGACCCTAAAACTTTGGCCGGGTCAATTCGTGAATACCCGGCTCCTGGTCTCAACCAGGCACGATGGGCTGGTGGTACCGGCGGCCGTAATCCAACGCGGGCCAAACGGGTCGTATGCCTACGTGATTACCCCAGATAAGACCGCCGAAATGCGTCCGGTGCAGGTTGCTCAGATTGATGGCGGGCAGGCATTGGTCGATTCCGGTTTGCAGGCCGGAGAGCAAGTTGTAGTCGACGGCCAATACAAACTTCAACCCGGTTCTCCGGTTCAGATCATGACACCAAACCAGTCCGCGAAAGGGAAGCAGCTGACGGAAGCGGATGAGTCGCCCAGTCCCGGTCAACCCGCGCAGGATCAGCAATCTGAGGGAAAAAACGGACCGGCGCATCACCGCAGGCGCCCGCAGAATGCCGAACAACCCGAAGGCGTCGCGCCGCCGGCCACTGCGACCAGGGGGTAAGGTCCCGTTCTCAAAACGCTGAGACCAGTCGATATGAATCTTTCAGAACCGTTCATCCGAAGGCCAATCGCCACCTCGCTCCTGATGGCGGGTGTCATCATGCTGGGGCTTCTCGGATATTTCCTGCTTCCTATCGCGTCATTGCCGACGGTTGATTTTCCGACCATCCAAGTGGTCACTCGTTATCCGGGAGCCAGCCCCCAAGTCATGACATCGGCGGTCACGACCCCTTTGGAATCGCAGTTTGATCAGATCAGCGGGCTCACCTCCATGAATTCCACCAGCTCCTCTGGGGTTAGCACCATCACTCTGCAATTTAACCTCAACCGGGACATCGATGTAGCTGCGCAAGATGTGCAGGCCGCGATTAACGTGGCGAGGGGTTTTCTCCCAAATGACCTGCCAAGCCTGCCTGTCTACAACAAGGTGAACCCGGCAGACACCCCAATTTTGACCCTGTCACTCACCTCCGATTCGCTTCCCATAGATAAGGTGAACGATTTTGCCGACACGCTGCTGGCCCAGAAATTGAGCCAGGTTACCGGCGTTGGGCTGGTGACAATTGAAGGAGATCAGAAGCCGGCAGTGCGTATTCAATTTAATCCCGCGGCGATGGCCTCGCTTGGAATGGGGCCGGAGGATCTCCGGAACGCGATAACCCAGGCAAACGTAGATGCTCCCAAGGGCAGCTTTAATGGCGCCCGTCAATCTTACATGATCGGTTCAAACGATCAGCTGCTCACCGCGGATGCTTACCGGCCGCTGATCGTCGCTTATCGAAACGGGGCCCCGGTAAAACTGAGCGACATCGCGAATGTCATCGATAGTGTCGAAGATGACCAACTGGCCGCGTGGGTCGGGAATAAACCGGCTGTTCTGGTGGATATTCAGCGGCAGCCAGGCGCGAACATCATTCAAACCGTCGATCGCATCAAACAGTTGCTGCCGAAGCTGACGGCTTCGATTCCACCTTCCGTCCAGGTCACCATTCTTACGGATCGGACACAAACCATTCGGGCCTCTGTTCGTGATGTTCAATTCACTCTTGTGCTGACGGTTATCCTGGTGGTCTTGGTGATATTCATTTTCCTGCGCAGGATATGGGCCACCGTCATCCCGAGCGTGGCCTTACCACTCTCACTGATCGGCACGTTCGGCATCATGTACCTGGCAGGGTTCAGTCTGGATAATCTTTCGCTCATGGCCTTGACGATCTCGACGGGATTTGTCGTCGACGATGCCATCGTCATGATTGAAAACATCTTTCGTTATATCGAGGCAGGTGAATCGCCCTTAGAAGCGGCTCTCAAGGGTTCTCGCCAGATTGGGTTCACCGTTGTTTCGCTCAGCTTTTCACTGATCGCCGTTTTCATTCCCTTGCTTTTCATGACCGGAATCGTCGGCCGGTTGTTCAGAGAGTTTGCTATCACCCTCAGCGTGGCGGTGATCGTTTCGGCGATCGTTTCCTTGACGCTTACCCCGATGATGTGCGCCAAATTCCTGAAACCGATTGATCACGGCAAACAAGGCAAGCTTTTCGAATGGAGCGAAAGAGCCTTTGACCTGGTTCTCAACTTTTACGATGGCGGGTTAAAATGGGTGTTACGCAAGCGGTTCATCACCTTGATGGTGGCAATCGCAACCCTGGTCGCTACGATCTTTCTTTACCTCGGAATCCCAAAGGGCTTGCTGCCCAACCAGGATACCGGAGAACTCATCGGAGTAACGGACGCTGCCCAGAATATCTCATTCCAAGCGATGCTCCAGCGGCAGCGGGAAGTGTCCGACATTGTTGGAAAAGATCCGGATGTCCAGAGCGTTGCTGCATTCGTTGGCGCGGGAACAGTGAATGCCACCGTGAATACAGGTCGTTTGTATATTGTCTTGAAACCCCGCGACGAGCGTCGGTCGTCTGCCGATCAGATCATGGCGCGGTTGCATGCAGCAACCAAGGATCTTCAGGGGATCTCGCTCTTTTTGCAGTCCGTACAGGACTTGCAGATCGACACCAAAGTCAGTCGGACACAATACCAGTATATCCTCGAAGACAGCTCCGCAGCGGAGTTGGCGGATTGGACTCCGAAATTGCTGGAGCGGCTGCAACAGGTATCCGACCTTAGCGACGTCGCAAGTGACCAGCAGACCAATGGGCTCCAAACGGTTGTGGATATCGACCGCGAAAAAGCCTCGCGACTCGGGGTCCAGATCGATGCCATCGATAACGTCTTGTATGATTGTTTTGGTCAGCGCCAGATCTCGATCATCTTTACTCAATTAAACCAGTTCTGGGTTGTGCTGGAGGCGGCGCCGGAGTTCAGGAGTTCTCCCGACGTGCTGGACAAGATTTACGTCAACGCAACAGGGGCCCAGCAGGCGGGCAGTGTTTCAAGCCCAGGGTCGATCACGGCCAACGGTGCTATCACGACCGGCGGTCCCCAAGTGCCGCTGTCCGCCTTCGCAACCATGCGGACCACAACGGGACCTCTCTCCGTGACGCACCAGAACCTGTTCCCTGCCATCACCATCTCTTTCAATCTCGCGCCGGGAAGGTCTCTCGGCCAGGCAGTAAAAGCTATCGAGGCAGCGAAAGCCGAAATCGGTTTGCCCGATACCATTGCCACCAGTTTTTCCGGTACGGCCGCCGAATTTCAGCGCTCCCTCAGCTCCGAACCGTATCTCATTCTTGCCGCGATCGTCGTAATCTACATCGTGCTCGGTGTTTTGTACGAAAGCTACATCCACCCGATTACGATCCTTTCTACCCTGCCCTCCGCCGGAGTCGGAGCGCTCCTGGCTCTCTATCTGTTCCAGATGGATTTTTCGCTCATTGCGCTGATTGGAATGATTCTCCTGATCGGCATCGTAAAAAAGAATGCGATCATGATGATCGACTTCGCGCTGGATGCCGAACGCGAGGAAGGGAAAACTCCTGAAGAATCGATTTATCAGGCCTGTTTACTCCGCTTTCGCCCAATCATGATGACCACCATGGCCGCACTCCTGGGTGCGCTTCCCCTCGCTATCCAGGAAGGTACCGGCTCAGAATTGCGCAAGCCGCTTGGAATCACTATTGTCGGCGGTCTGCTCGTTTCTCAAATCCTGACGCTTTACACGACCCCTGTCATCTATCTTTACATGGATAAACTGGGCAGGTTCCTGAGCCGGCGTCGCGATCAACCTGCGGTGAAATCCCGAGAGCTCGAACCAGTACTGACCAGATAAATATAAGTCGAGCATGGCGAACCTTCAGATTGCTAAAAATGAATTTTTCTGAGCCATTTGTTCGCAGGCCGATTGCCACTTCGCTACTGGCGATCGGATTGATGCTCGCGGGATTGGTCGCTTTCAGGGCTTTGCCCGTGGCTTCGTTGCCACAAGTTGATTTTCCGAGCATCAACGTGAGCGCTACTTATTCGGGCGTTGATCCTGAAACGGCTGCGACCTCACTCGCCGCGCCCCTGGAACGACGGTTCGCAAATATCGCGGGCGTGAATGAAATCACTTCCGTGAGCCAATTAAATGGGACCCGGATCACCCTGCAGTTCGACCTGAGCAGGGACATCAACGGAGCGGCCCGCGACGTTCAAGCCGCCATCAACGCGGCCTCAAGCGAGCTGCCGCCGGGGCTCCCAAGTCCACCTACCTACCGGAAGGCCAATCCTAACGATCTTCCAGTGTTAATCCTCGCCCTGACCTCCGACTCGGTCCCGCTGTCGGTCATATACGATCAGGCAGAGGAACTGCTGGTGCCTGCCCTGTCCCAGGTACCCGGAGTAAGCGAGGTAGATGTCGGTGGGGGAGCCAGGACCGCGGTGCGCATACAGGTCGATCTCGCGGCGCTCGCCGCGATGGGGCTGAGCATTGATAACGTTCGAGCTGTGCTCCAGGGCCAGAATAAGGACGAGCCAAAGGGATCAATCGACGGAGATCGCATCAGCTTCACCGTGAACGCGAACGATCAGATTTTTAGTGCAGACCAATACAAAAACCTGATCATCGGAGAGAAAAATGGTGTTCCCATTCCGTTAAGTGCTGTCGGACGCGCGATCGACGGGACCGAAGACCGGCTTCAGGCTGCCTGGTTCAACTCCAAACGCGCCGTGGTGATGTTCGTCCGCAAGCAGGCTGACGCCAACGTCATCGAAACGGTGGATCGTATGAAGGCATTGCTTCCTCAACTGGAGCGATGGTTGCCCCCAGC
This sequence comes from Verrucomicrobiota bacterium, assembly GCA_019235445.1. Taxonomy (GTDB): domain Bacteria; phylum Verrucomicrobiota; class Verrucomicrobiia; order Chthoniobacterales; family JAFAMB01; genus JAFAMB01. Next base: position 11,195 of record JAFAKL010000425.1, read on the forward strand.
GATCCATCTTGCCATCCAAAGCGATCGAACGGTCACCATCCGGGCGTCTGTTGCCGATGTGCAGATGGCATTGCTCATCAGCGTCGCACTGGTGGTCATGGTCTGTTTTGTCTTCCTCCGACGGCTATCCACCACTTTCATTGCTTGCGTCACCGTTCCGCTCGCCCTGGCAGGTACGTTCGGAGTGATGTATCTCCTTAAATTCAGTCTGGACAATATCTCGCTCATGGCGCTGACCATCTCCGTTGGCTTTGTGGTCGATGACGCCATCGTGGTGATTGAAAATATTGTTCGCCACCTGGAGCAAGGACTCACGCCGCTCCAAGCAACTTTAGCCGGCGCACGCCAGATCGGATTCACCGTTGTCTCGATCAGCATCTCGCTGGTGGCGGTGTTTATTCCGCTGCTGTTCATGGGCGGCATCATCGGGCGGCAATTTCACGAGTTTTCCGTTACTCTGAGCGCCGCCATACTCGTTTCAGCGGTTGTCTCGCTCAGTCTGACTCCAATGCTTTGTTCCCGACTGATGCGACAGGAAAGTTCGGAACAATCCCGCGGTTGGTTCTACCGCGCCACGGAGAAGCTGTTTAACGGGATGATCGGCATCTATTCAAGCTCTCTGCGTTGGGTACTCCGGCACTCCTTTCTCATGCTGATCGTGACGGCGGTAACCATCTGCCTCACCGTGTGGCTCTACACCATTGTACCCAAGGGGTTCTTCCCGCAGCAGGACACCGGCCTGGTAATGGGAATCACTGAAGCCGCCCAGGATATCTCTTTCGACGCGATGGTCCAGAAACAGAATCTCGTGACCGAGATCGTTAAAAATGATCCCGCGGTGGACTCTGTTACATCGGCCGTCGGCAGCGGTGGAGGCGGAAGCTTAAATACCGGTCGAATGTTTATCACCTTAAAACCGCGGAAGGAAAGGAATGTCACCGCGACCGAATTCGTGGCTAGAATACGCGGCAAAACTGCCAGAATCCCCGGGATCGGAGTATTCTTACAGGCTGCGCAGGATATTCGTATCGGCGGGCGAGCCACCAAAGGTCAATACATCTATTCCTTGGTCAGCCCTAGCCAGGCCGACCTCAACGTGTGGGTGCCCAAACTGCTGGCGGCCCTCCAGAAGAATCCAAAGCTCAAGGATTTAACCACCGATCAGCAACAGCTAGGGCTCCAATCCAGTGTGGTCGTGGACCGAGTCAAAGCGTCTCAATTGGGGATCCAACCCGAGCAGGTGGATAGTTCCCTGTACAGCGCATTCGGCCAGCGTGCTGTTTCCGTGGTTTACAACGATCGGGATCAGTTCCACGTCATCCTCGAAGCCCTGCCACAGTACCTTGCCGAGCCGACGGCACTGGACAAAATCTACATTTCCGGCACGTCCCGTATTCAGGTTCCATTGAGTGCCATCGCCCATTTCCAATTCTCCAACACTCCCACCGCCATTAACCACCAGGGGCAATTTCCTGCCGTTACCTTCTCTTTCAATCTGGATCCGGGCACATCTCTTCAGCAAGCGACAACGATCATTGAAAATGCCGCCGCCGATATTCATCTGCCCGACACTGTTCGAGGTAGTTTCCAGGGCTCAGCGCAGGTATTTCAGGATTCGCTTTCGTCCGAACCGGTATTGATCCTGACGGCGATCATTGCCGTATACATTGTCCTTGGCGTTTTGTACGAAAGCTACATTCACCCTATTACGATCCTTTCCACGCTGCCTTCCGCCGGGCTGGGCGCCTTGCTCGCCTTGCTCCTCTGCAACGTAGAATTGTCTATCGTCTCGATCATCGGAATCATTCTTCTCATTGGGATCGTAAAGAAAAACGCGATTATGATGGTCGATTTCGCGCTCGAAGCCGAACGGGATCAGAACCTCTCTCCGGCGGAGGCAATCTACCAGGCTTGCGTCGTTCGCTTTCGCCCCATCATGATGACGACCCTGGCTGCGATGTTTGGCGCGGTTCCGCTGGCGATTGGCCACGGAGACGGGTCCGAAATCCGGCAACCGCTTGGTATCGCGATTATCGGCGGTCTGATCGTGTCTCAGCTTTTGACCTTATACACGACGCCGATCATCTATCTTTGTCTGGATCGATTGCGCGCACCGCGGCACGAACCGGCGCCCGTGGCCGAGCCGCATCCGGCCTGAGGCTGCGGACGCTACTCGACGAGCAGGTTACACTGGTACCAGTGTCCTTCCCCGAAATAACAGGTATATTGCCAAAGGCTATTTCGGAGACAGGACAATTGTGAAGTCCGTCGAGCCACCTCAACGTTCTGGAGGACCGCGCCGTTGTCGCAAAAGAGGAATTCTGCTAGCTTCCACGCCGTGACCCACGACTTCAGCGTTTTCGGATGGGCGAACCGACCGGAATTAAGGTTCTTGGACCTCCTTATCCCCTGGATTTTTGTCATTGTCGTCTTTGGCTTTCTGGCCGCCTGGCTGATAACGGCGGTCCTGGAGCGCACCGGTCTGTCGCGGCACATCTGGCATCTTCCCCTTTTCTTGCTCGCGTTGGTCATTTTGCTCAGTAGCATCGTCGGGTTCGTCTGCTTGCCATGAAGGCACGTCTTTTCAATTACTTAATCACTCTGGTCCTCGTATGTCTCGCAGGTTGGTCCGCCTGGACTCTCTACCAGCGCTACGTGAACGATCCCTGGACGCGAGATTCCCAGGTGCGGGCGAATATCGTCGGTATTGCGCCACGCGTTTCCGGCCCGATTATTCGCGTTGCCGTCCATGATAATCAACAGATCAAGATCGGGGACTTGCTGTTTGAAATAGACCCGGAAGGGTTCAATGCTCAGCTTAACGTTGCGGCCGGCCAGGTTCTGAACAGTGAAGCAAACTTGAAGCAGCGGCAGCAGGACCTCGACCGTCAATCCGGGCTTTATAAAAGTCATGTGGTTGCCGAACAGGATTTTCAGAATGCACAAGACAACTTTTCGGCCGCCCAGGCGCAGTTAATTTCCGCAAAAGCCAATCTGGAGCTCGCCAGGTTGAACCTTAGTTACACCAAGGTTTTCGCGCCCGTGAATGGGTACGTCACCAATCTGATCACCAGCGAAGGCACCTATGTCGCTGCGGGCCAGCAGTTGTTGGCGCTTGTGGATGCGAGTTCGTTTTGGATCGCCGCTTATTTCAAAGAAACTCAATTGGCGCACATCCAAATCGGTCAGAAGGTCAACCTGTCCCTGATGGGTTACAACCACCCGTTCCAGGGAGTGGTCCGAAGCATCGGTTGGGGCATCTACGTTCAGGACGGATCAGGCAGCGAGGCGACGGGATTGTTGCCCTCGATCAGCCAAACCGTGGATTGGGTTCGTCTTCCCCAGCGATTCCCTGTCCGTATCGAACCGTCGGGGCCTCCTCCCGTTCCTCTGAGAATCGGTCAAACCGTATCTGTGGCCGTAACGCCGGAAGTCGAGAAGACCGTAACTCCCCTCGATCATGGCGTCGCTCAACCCTGATCGTCCTTACCCTCATTCTGGTCGTCGTTCGCGTCCTTAATAAATTTCCAGAAGACGGTGATGAACCACCCCGGATGCCTCATCCCTACTACGGAGAGCGGCGCGCATGCGGACCCGAATTCAGAAAAGTTTCAGGGGCCCAGCTTTGTCCCGATCGGAAGCGCAAAGCCGCGGACGAACTCCGGCGCGCTCAGTCTTCGTTTACCTTCGAGCTGGACTTCCAGCAACAGAAGCGCTCCTTTCCCGCAGGCAACCACGATCCCGCGTTCTCCCATGCCACTGACGGCACTCGCCTGTCCTGACACCCGATGAACTGGCAAAGCTTTATGGATCTTCAGCTTTTTTTCTGCATTCTCATCGGTTCGCACCAGTGTGAATGCGCCCGGCCACGGATTCATCGCGCGGATCAATCGGTCAAGGCGCCAGCAATCCTGAGACCAATCGATCCGCCCCGATTCGCGTTCCAACTTCGCAGCATAGGTCGCTTTCGATTCATCCTGCGGGATCCGGACCGCCTGGTGAGACAGGATGAGTTGAAACGCTGAAGAGAGTGCCTCCGGTCCCAAGGCCGCGAGGCGATCGTGCAACGATCCGCCGGTCTCTCGCCTCCGGATAACGATCCGTCTGGTCAGCAGGATGTCCCCAGTGTCCAGACCCTCCGCCATGTACATCACCGTAAGACCGGTGAAACCATCGCCCGACAAAATCGCCGCCTGAATTGGCGCCGCACCTCGATGTCTAGGCAAAATCGAGGCGTGCAGATTCAAACAGGCGAGGGTCGGCATGTCTAATAGCCTTTTCGGCAGGATCTGCCCGTAGGCCATGACGACAATGAGGTCTGGAGCAAGCTCCGCGATTCTATCCAGTTCTTCCGCCCTGCGCACCTTTACCGGTTGAAGAATCGGCACGCCGAGCGTCGCGGCGAGCCTTTTTGGGAGTGGCGCAGTTACGGTCTGCGAACGACCGGTCGGTTTGTCAGGCTGGGTAACGACGCCGGCTAGTTTTGCTACCGAAGTTTGGGCAAGCCATTGCAGGGTCGGCAAGCCGATCTCGCCGCTGCCCATGAACACGACACGAGGCTTACTCTTCAAGCATTAAAGGCCATCACCGAGTCGTGAGTGCTCCAAATTACCCCGAGAATGTCCTGCAGCACTTTCACCGGCGGTTGAAGTGCGTCGATCACCGTAACTTTGCCGGCATAATAGTCTAAGACCGGCTTGGTCTCTGCTTCGTAAGTGACGAGGCGTTTTCGAATCACATCTTCGTTAGCATCGTCGAGTCGATTGTCTTTGATCGCTCGCTTTCTCAGACGACGCACTAACTCCTCGCGTTTCGGACAGGAGAGATGAAATACCTGCCTGACGTCAATGAGCTTTTCCATCAGTTTCGCCTGGTTAACGTTCCTGGGAATACCGTCCAGCACTAGAGCGTCAATGTCGGGCTTAAATTCTCCCTCCAGGACCTGCGCTTCAATTTTTGTTTGCCAGAGCTCAACCGTTAAGCCGTCCGGAACCAGTAGACCTTTACTGGAAAAATCGACAAATTTTTGGCCCAGCGGCGTTCGCAGGTCGAGCGAGCGAAAGACTTCGCCACAAGCGCAATGAAAAAATCGGGGAACAGTTCCAAGAACCTTGCCCTGAGTTCCTTTGCCGCTGCCAGGCGCACCCATCAGAAGAAATGTGATATAACGGTTCATACCAGAGTATTGTTAACGGACAAAGGGGGAATGGGTTCAGCGTCAGGTTGTGTAAAATACGTTGTGAAGTCGAGCTCTCTTACGGCCACTCCGAAACTCCTGAGGAACCATCCGGAAGGCAAGAGCTTTTTTGGGTCTGCGAACAGCTGATGATGCACCAGATCCGTCGATCATCTATCTCATTGGCATTCGGTCGAGAATAGGCTCTAATGGGTCAGTGTTCAGTTTAACGGTCCTCGGGAGCGGGAGTGCCGGCAATTGTTCGTTAATTGCCACAGATCGGTGTCGGCTTCTTGTTGATGCCGGGCTTAGTGCCCGACAGATCACCCAGCGACTCGAATCCATGGGGGTGCGTCCGGAAAATCTGGATGGGATCCTTCTCACGCATGAACATGCTGATCACGTCGCCGGGTTGGAAGTATTTTGTCGTCGCTTCTGTGTTCCGGTCTATTCAAACCCGCTCACTGCAGAAACCCTGCGTCACGGGACGCTTGCCGAATTGGCAAGCTGGAATCTGTTCACCACCGGTGCCGTGTTTTCGGTGAAGGATATCGAGATACAAAGCTTTTATGTGCCGCATGACGCGGTCGATCCGACTGCATTCGTCTTCACTGCGGATGATGGCTCCATCGGATTTCTGACCGACCTCGGTTACGCGCCGAAACTCGCGGTAGAGCGTATCCGGCAAGTGGACACCTTGGTCATTGAAACGAACCACGACGAGCGCTTGCTCCAGGAGGATAGCAAACGGCCATGGTCGGTCAAACAAAGGATATTATCCAGGCACGGCCATCTTTCGAACGAGGCCGCAGCAAGATTTGTTGCCGCCGTCGCGGGACATCGTCTTCGTCAGGTTGTCCTCGGACACCTGAGCCGCGATTGCAATCGTTCGGATCTTGCCCTGGGAACAATGCACCGGTTTGGCCTACTGGGAATAGAGATGTTTTGCGCTGAACAAAATAAGGTCAGTCCCATCTTTATCGTATCCAGACCGGCTCCCTCAACGATGCGCAAGGAGATAAATCCAGTTCGCCGTCAGCGCCAAAACGACCACTGCACTCAGGGCACGCTTGACCTTGGCTGGCAGGTTTGCTAGTCGCAGCCGCCGAAGTCGGAAAAGCAAAATAACGGCGGCATACAGGTTTGTCAGAACTGTCCCGCCGTAACAAACAAAGATCAGAGGATTGTCCCGCCATGCCGCGGCCAGATCTCCGCGCTCCAATGCCAGGGCGCACCGGGTCGCTCCACACGTTGGACATGGC
>JAFAKL010000475.1 GCA_019235445.1 Verrucomicrobiota bacterium
ACCGTCTATCCACGGTCAAGAACTGCGACCGGGTCCTGGTTATTGAACGTGGGCAGATCGTACAAGACGGAACGTTCTCCGACTTGAGCGAGCGCGCCGGTCTTTTCCGTAAAATGGTCGAAACGGACAAGTTTTAACTTCCCGTCGGACCCTTCAGAGCGAGTCGATCTTTTTCTGAATGGCAGCTTACAACTGAACAACCCGAGAAGTACATCGATATATATAGTATCTCCAATGGCCATACGACCAGGGTGGCTGTCTGCTACGAACACCTCCCGAATGAGTGAATGCAGACGAGACAAGCCTGAGGGCTGCGCAGAATGATCCCTGCAAAGGAATCCAGGTTTTTTTTTCCGGATGGACAATCGTGGTCCTAAGTCATTAAGACCGCACGGCAACCTATCCAAAAACACCCAGATATCGCACCACCAGAATTCCGGTACATTCAATCGATTCGCGAAGAAAAGTTCGTACGGGTGAAATACGGAAAACCATAAATCGCCGCCGATCTACTCGACTAACTAAAAAGTAAATAAAACCAATGAAAAAAATTCTACTGCCCCTCTTTGCCTCTCTCCTGGTTTACTCTTCTCATGGCCAGCAGGCAACCCCGTCACCAAGCAATCCTGCGGCTTCGGATCCGCACGAAGCCGATAATACAAAAAACAACTCCTCTGAGCAAAACAGGAGTACAGAGACTGCGGAGAAGCAGTCTAATAGTAAAGACGATCTCGCTTTGACTCAAAAGATCAGGCAAGCCGTAATAAAGGATGGTTCTCTGTCTATGAATGGCAAAAACGTCAAGATTATTGCCCAGGATGGCAAGGTGAGTTTGAAAGGACCAGTCGATAGTCAGCAGGAGAAGGACACCATCGCCGCCAAGGCCGGTGAGATCGCAGGCAAAGACAAAGTGGATAACCAGCTCGAAGTCAAAGCCGCAAAAGAGTAATTGACCAACTCTCGGGCATCAAATTTTACCAAACAGAAAGATAAATTCTTATGAAACGTTCCGCATTATGTCTCGTTGACACAGAAGCTCAGGCCGACGCCATCGTCGGAAAGCTTAGAGCCGAAGGATTCTCCGATAATGATATTTCCGTGCTCTTTCCAGATAAGGGAAGCACACGTGATTTCGCTCACAAAAAGGAAACAAAGATGCCCGAAGGTGCGACCGTCGGCGCGAGCACGGGAGGCATCGTCGGGGGCACGGTTGGTTTGTTAGCGGGCATCGGTGCCTTGGCCATTCCTGGTTTAGGCCCCTTCATTGCTGCTGGACCTATTATGGCAGCGCTCAGCGGCGGCGCCATCGGCGCGGTTGGCGGGGGACTTACTGGAGCTTTGGTCGGTTTAGGCATTCCGGAGTACGAAGCAAAACGGTATGAAGGAAAAGTGAAGGAAGGTGGTATTCTCGTCTCGGTTCATTCCGAGAGCGACACTGAGACCAGCCGCGCAAAAGACGTCTTCAAAGAAGAGGGCGCCCATGATATCTCAAGCACAGGGGAAGCCCATTCCGATGTAAAGGCTGGAAATGTTTCCGACACGGCAGATACTGGAATCCGTGAAAGTACTCCGAGGAGTGGCCTCTCAGAAGGCGACATTCCCTTGTCCGGCGACCCTGATAAAAGAGAGACAGAGCGAGATTTGTAAGGAGTCGGATTTAGGATAGACGGCCAGACGCCGCAAACGAACGGTTATGAACGACGGAAGGTTGGCCCGTTAGCGCTGGAACGGACCCTTCCGTCCAACCCCCGAGTGAAGGGTAGTAAGCACACGAAGAATATCTGGTTCGCCTTGTCGGGGATAGTGGCGGCCTTTGACGTCAGATGGACCAGCAATTGTTCGCCACCTCCTTAAGGGCCAACTTAGCTAACGCTAAACGGTTTAGCCGCCAGTGACCGAACGCCTGCTCGGCCTCACGCATTTTTCAAATATGATTCCCACATCCATCCTTCGGGTTTGGTTTTATGGATTGTTCTCGTTCGTCCTGATCGGAGTCGGGATTTACTGTGGCCACGAATGGTACTGCCGCTCATGGGGCTGGGACTCCGAACACCAACGCTCCTATTTTGATCCGCACTGGAGCTTTAATGTTCCTACGTCATTTTTTGCCGTCGCAGTAGGTTTGTTTTTGTGGGCGCTTTTCGGCGGCGCGATCTTTCGGGCACTCTTTGGCATCTTGACCAAGGGCAAAAGGTCGGCAGGTGTCGATGTTCCGTCGGAGCAATTGGTGCAAGAAGGCATCGTATCTCGACTGGGACGACCTGACGGCTCTCAACTCCACGTTGAATGTTATGGCCCGGAGGGTGCGCCGGTCATGGTTCTCACTCATGGCTGGGGAGCAGACCGTTCAGAATGGGATTACCTTCGACGGGACTTAGCAGGTCGGTTTCGCCTTATCGTCTGGGACTTACCCGGCCTTGGTCGCTCAAGTCAACCCGCCAACCACGATTATCGCCTTGAGAACCTCGCTAACGACTTGCAAGCGGTGCTGGCCTTGGCTGGAGACAAACCCGCCATTCTCCTTGGTCACAGCATCGGAGGAATGATCACTTTAACCTTCTGCGGGCTTTTCCCGGAGGAGCTGGGAAGGCGCGTCGGGGGCATAGCCCTGATCCAGACCACCTACACCAATCCGGTACGGACCACCAGTTTTGCCGGCTTACTCACCGCTCTAGAAAATCCGTTGATTGTCCCTTTATTGCACCTGACCATTAGGCTTGCGCCTCTGGTCTGGTTAATGAACCAACTTAGTTACCGCAATGGGTCTTCCCACCTTTCCAGCAAAGGCAGTGGTTTCGCCGGGTCGGAAAATTGGGAGCAAATTGAGCATGTCACCCGTTTAGGAGTTAAGGCCTGGCCAGCGGTGCTGGCTCGCGGGATGTTGGGCATGCTGCGCTACGACGCGACAGCGACCCTTAAAACCATGATGGTGCCAACCCTTGTCATTGCCGGGGACAGAGACCCAGTGTGCAATCCGGAAGCAAGCAGGCGCATGCAGCGGGAAATACCAGGCGCGCAACTTGCACAACTCGCACCGGCTAAGCACATGGGACTGATCGAGCATCGTACCCAATTTGCGAAAATAGTGAGCAGATTTTCCTCTTCCTGCTTTCACTCACTCTCGCCGAATTCCCATTTTAATACTTAGCCTGGCGCTAACTAAAATGTCGCAGGAGAGGGGGTGCGATGTCCCGCCCTGGACGGAAAGGAACCGTTGCACCTCTTCCACCCGAGGGCCCCTTTTTTGCTGATTTTTCGGACATCTCACACGGCACCGGCGGTTCTGACCGGGGAATAGTTGTTGATCTATTGATCTTCCAATCGTCCTCGTCGTCATCCCCGTCCTCGATCGACGGTCACGTCTTGGATAACGGGATAGCTGATTCCAGTCAAGCGAGGCGCGAATGAAGAATTTGTCCTGCACAGACTTGGTGCACTAGACTAACTTAACTAGTTAGACTAGTTCGGTTAGCTGGGGACCGTGAATCGAGGACGAGAACGATTGGGGAGGATGCCCGACACCCCCCTCTGACCCATAAGCGCTAACTTAATCAAAGCCCTTCGATGGGCGAATGGCTTTTGTCCCGGAGGGACAGGCTGATCGTAGCCAGGCACGAAGTGCCTGGAAACAGGAGAAAAGTGGAACCCGTCCCGGAGGGACGGTTGATCTGCTCACTAGTCCCAGAGATGTTCAACCGTCCCTACGGGACGAGACGCGTCTTTTTTCTTTTTTCCAGGCACTTCGTGCCAGGCTACCCTCGTTTTAATCCCTCCGGGATAAATGCGTCACGGCACCTCCCTGCCGCTGCGATAAGTTAACGTTTATGGAGCGCAGCCCTAAGAAAGGGTTAGTCGGCGCCTCCGGCGCCGAGAGACGCGCAGCGTCGGGAGGGAGCTTCTCGGGCCTTAAACGAAGCGAAAGGTGCACGCATTTACCTGCCGAAACTTGGTACCTTGGCGGGAGTTTAACTATGTTGTCCGTTCTATGAAAATTGGCATTGTCGGTTGCGGGAT
>JAFAKL010000074.1 GCA_019235445.1 Verrucomicrobiota bacterium
TCGCTGCGAAGATCTTGCCGCTATGCAGCTCCACAATGTGCCGGCTGATGGTCAGGCCCAATCCCAGCCCGCGGTCTTTCCTCAAACTTTCATCCGCTTGACTGAACCGATCGAAAAGACAGGAAAGAAATCCACTCTCAATTCCAATGCCGGTGTCCGACACTGTCAGACGCATCAGCGATTTAGAAATCTCCACGCTGACCTTTACCAACCCACCTGGGGGCGTAAACTTAATCGCGTTCACGAGCAGGTTCAATAAGACCTGTTCCAGCCTGACCGGATCTCCGTACATCGCAAGCCCTGCGAAGATCGAAGATTCTACCGTACTTACCAGCTGAACGCCCTTCTCGCTCGCGGAAGGCCTCACGTTCTCAAGGGCACTCTCAAGGCAAGACAGGAAATTTAAAGGCCGAGGCTCCAATCGAAGTTTGCCTGCGACAATCCGGGAGATATCGAGCAGATCAGCAATAAGGTTACTCTGAGCGCGGGCGTTGCGTTCAATTACTGCCAGGCCTTCCTTTTGCACCTCGGGTTTCACCGATTCCTGCTTCATCAAAAATATCCAGCCCAGAATCGCGTTCAGGGGTGTTCGCAGCTCATGGCTGAGAGTGGCGAGAAATTGGTCTTTTGATTGATTGGCTGCCTCCGCCTGTTCCAACGCCCGATTTCTCTCTTCTTCCGCTGCTTTTCGTTCTGTAAGGTCCAAAGCGGAAATCATTCGTGCCGGCTTTCCATGACCCATGCTTCCCAGCTCCGCCGAATAGAATAGCCATAGACGCATCGCCCCATCCTTGGTGCGAAGCGTTAACTCCACCGGGCTTCCCGCTAACCCATCGCCCGCACAATAGATCTGCTCCAGCATAACTCGTGCGCTCGACTGGCCCCAGGAAACTGCGGCCCAGGCCTCCAAGGTCGGGATCTCCTGAATGGTGTAGCCGGTAATTCGTTGCCAGGCGCGATTCAACTCCATCACCTGCCCGTCATCGGAATGAATCATGATCGGAATGGGAGCGTGCTGCAGAGCCCACCGCAATCTTTCGTCGCTTTCGGAGAGCGCCCTCTGGTAAAGATGCCGATCGCTCAGATTACGCACGATGCCCAGCAACCGCACCGCCTTCCGGACTGGCCTCGTGCCTTCAAAACGAGTGACGGAGAAAAAGGCCCGCCCTCGAACCAGCACTCGCTGAACAGCACCCGCTGCGTTAATTAGCTCCAGCTGCAGCTTAAGTTCACCGTCACCCGTTCCATCGCAGGCAAGATTGACCCGCCTCCGGTCCGCCCAGGGAATCATTGACAGCCAGTCTTCGAACCGAATCAGCTGCTGTTTCGATATGGCCGAGAAGCCCATGATCTCGGCACATCGTTCGGAGATGAAACCCGTCCCCTGTTCGAGATCGAACTCCCAAGTCCCGATCGAGGCGGTTTCCACGACAAGATTCATCCATTCTGTATTGGAATCTCCGCCCCATCCGGTCTGGCTTTCAAAAACACCATCCATAGGGACTAAGCCTGGTGGGAGACGGTACACTAGCCGATCCGACTCTTCTGCTGCGACTCAATCCAGCGTGAATTGGCGGCTTCATTGCCTAAGAAACTACGCTTTTTCGTCGCAGAAATCCAAACGTTCCGCTGGCTCTTGTTCGCTGACACAGCGCTACCGTTCGTGTAGGGAAACTAAATCGGATTCCTCCTCAGCCCCACCACAGCTTGACTTATGATAAAGCGAAGTGCTGAGGGCCACGGGCAGACAAGTGCAATATGTCGCCTGCGCGGCCAGGCGCCGCTTTGGAAACGATCCCGCACCGGGATTTCTGGTCAGATCACACGGCAAAATCGGCTACGTGATGCTTGACCTCGTCGAGCCATCTTCTGCTCAGTTCGAGCAGGGGAACCACAGGGCGAGAGGAGGAACGCAACCGGGTTATCAATTCGTTTCACCAGGAAGTCTCCTCTTCCGTAATCGCAGCTCTCTTCCTCATCGAGACGGCCAAAACCGAACTTGAAGAGGCAGGTTTGCCGCAAGCGGAGGCCGTTTCCAAAGCATCAAACATTCTCGCCGAAACCACTGAGAAGATGGCTCGCGTGATCGGCGCGACAAATCGGGATTGAAGGTAGGTCTGCGGCCTATCTCCCGAGTACCTCGAGAATCTTATCGAGCAATTTGTTTGGGGTGAATGGCTTGGGTAAGCATGCCTGAAAACCGGCATCGAGCACGCGCCTGCGGTCTGTGCGGGCAAACAACGCACTCATGGCAATGACCGGCACGTTGCCTCCGAAATCGGGGCCCAGAGCACGGACTTTGCGCAAAAGCTCAAATCCGTCCATTTCCGGCATTCTGATGTCGGTCAACACTAACTCCGGTTTATTTTTTTTAATCGCCGCAAGGCCTTCATAAGCATCTTTGGCCAAGACCACCTTTGCCCCTGATTGGGTGAGAAAAAGGGCCAAATAATTACGGGCGTCGTCGTGATCCTCCACGATAACAAGCGTGAGATGACTTAGGCGGGCAGGCGGCATTTCTTCTGTTTTGATCAGGCATGCATAACTGTCGCCCTTCTCATTCCAGGCAAATCTCTTCGCTTGGAAAACCAGCATTGGCTGTTCACCACCCCCTTTTACCTTCTGGAGAGGAGCGTCCGAGGCCTTCTTGTTCACACCAGAGAAAAGCCAAGGGCAGCGAAAAGGTTGATCGATAGGAGGGGCTAAATGCGGCAGCCCCATGAGGGGTTGCCGCAAAGCCGTTATCGTTTCGCGCTGGAAGCCGCAGAAACGTTTACTTGACCTTCAGCGATGGAAGTTAATTTCTTGTTAGCTTCCGCCTCTTCATTCAGGGTCTGCTGTAGCATCTCAGCGATTTGGTTTTCACTGAGTCGGCGAGCCAAACTGCGGGCGGTGCCATAGCCTGCCATTTCATAATGTTCCACACGCTGAGCCGCGCCGATCAAACCGGCGTCGCGCACATCGTTATTACCCTCTGCTTTCACCAGGGTTTCGCCTTCCTTGATCAGGCCCTTCATGGCCTCACAGGTTTCGCCGCCAGACTTTTCGTTGATCTGCTGGAATACCCTGTCAAGACGCGAGACATGTCCACGCGTTTCTTCGAGGTGATGCTCAAAGGCGGACTTCAACTCCTGCGAAGTCGCGGCTTCAGCCATTTTCGGCAACGCGTCCACAAGCTGCATCTCAGCGTTATATAAATCGCGCAATTCCTCAATCAAAAGGTCGCGCAAAGAGTCCAATCGTAATGCGGTAAATCTCATAGCCTATTGGTTCGCCTTTCGTGGCCGGAAAGGTCTTCTCGAACGCCGATGGCGTTCGAGCGAGTTTCAACTTCAGCAGCGTAGGCAAGGCGTCTCGCCTCCCCTTTGGCCACAAGACCTGCCCAACCGGATTCTCGCCACACATGGTCACCCAGGAGCGTGACCTTCACGCGCTTTCAGCGCGTGTCTGCAGTTTGGACATTTCCAACGTCTTTATATCACGCCGAAGGCGCCGACCAGCCCCTTCTCAGGTCATTTATCCCGGAGGGATTAAAACGAGGGTAGCCTGGCACGAAGTGCCTGGAAAAAGAAAAAAGACGCGTCTCGTCCTGTACGGACGGTTGATCTAGGTTTCCTCCAAATGTGTCATTCTCCTTCGCTCGGGAAATATCTCTGGGATTAGTCAGCACATCAACCGTCCCTCCGGGACGGGTTCCACTTTTCTCTTGTTTCCAGGCACTTCGTCCCAGGCCGCCTTCGCAGGCTTCGGCGCGCCTCGACGGCCATAATAAGAACTGCCTGACGTGCGGTCGCGACGTAGGCCTTGCGGAGTCGGGCTACTTTCGTTTGGTCCCTCCGGGACAGGATACGCTCTTTCGTTGTAGGATTCTCCTTAAGTTAGTTAAGTTAGCGCTTACTGGGTTTGACTCCGGTCAGGGCCAGGGTCCCTCCGGGGTACCTTCTCCGGAGAGGCACCTAGGCCTGAAAATCGTCTCGAAATGTCCAAACTCCAGACACGCGCTGAAAGCGCGTGACAATACGTTATATATGCGCACCGATTCGCGCGGCCATGATTTCTGCCCAAGGGCTACGGTCCAGGAAAGGTGAC
>JAFAKL010000127.1 GCA_019235445.1 Verrucomicrobiota bacterium
TCGGGCCCTGCCTTTCCGTTTGGTTTGTCGTCTAAGGATGCTGCGTAACCGTCCCCGCACATAGCCATCGATGCCCTTAAAGACATGGGGTGCGCTATGCTTGAAATACTCGTACCAGCCTTTCAATGTCGGATTCAGATCCGCACAATTTATGTCGCTCCAACTTCTGACCATTCTATCTCCAACCACCCCATGCATTCCTATCTTACTGCTCACTGCTCCCTCCAGAGATAGGTCGCGAAATGGCCGCTCTCTCTTCCGGGGACGATTTCCGTGCTTGGCTTCGCCACTATGATGCAGGCTCGCCAATGCATCAGGCCGAATCGAGTTCATCATGGTTTTGTTTATGGACTGGTCATTCGCTTCCGGTTGCTCCCACCCCGTCTCTCGACGACGCAGTTGCCTTCGGCTACGGACAGACCAGTGCCTCTGTCCGATAGGGACATTCACCCTATTGTTGGTGCGCACTTTCAGGCGCACATCAACCGTCCCTCTGGGACGGGTCTACTTTTCTCTTGTTTCCAGGCCCTTCGTGCCAGGCTACTTTCGTTTGGTCCCTCCGGGACAGGCTGCGCTCTTTCGTTGTAGGATTTTGCTTAAATTAATTAAGTTAGCGTTTAGGAGCTGAGAGGCACCCAGGCCTGAAAATTGTCTTCGAAATGTCCAAACTCCAGGCAAAGCGGGGACGCTTTGCCTACAAGAAGTGGCGGCGTAGTGATCAGTGGGCCGACAATCGTGGCGCGAGTTAAACCCTTCTTCGTCCGGGAGACGGAGACGGTGAAGAGGAGGCGCGTTTTTGCACGACCAGATCTCCGCTTCCTCGCGAACCCAACGACAATTCTGTATGAAAGGCAGACCAACTCTTCTCCTATGGAAACCCCTGCTGCAGATGAAAGCAAAGAGTCGTTTGATCTGGATGCGGAAAGACTTGCCCTTGCTCTCGAATCGACCGACCTCGGTTTCTGGGATTTCGACCTGGTCCAGCTGAAGGGTTCTTTCACCAAAGCATGCGCCGAAATTTTCGGGTTACCTCACGCGGCCGAGCCGGGCGAGATTAGTTACGCAGAATGGCTTGCAGCCATTCATCCAGAAGATCGCGCTCGAGCACACGAAACGGCAACGGCGGCCCAGGATCCCAGCGGAGACGGCATCTACGAGATAGAGGTTCGGGTTCGTCATCCGGACGGATCGACGCGTTGGGCTACCGCCCACGGGAAGATCTACTTTACCGAGGACACCGGCCCCGGCGGCGACCAACAACGGCGAGCCGTTCGTTTCGTCGGGATTGTCAGAGACGTGACACAGCATCGCCTGCAGCAACAGACGATCGCGGAAAACGAGCAGCGATTTCATCGAGCAATTCATGAGGCGCCCATCCCGATCATGGTCACCGGAGAGGATGGGGAAATTGTTGAACTCAACCAGGCTTGGCAGGAAATCACGGCTTACGGCATGGAGGAACTTGCGACGATGGCCGACTGGTCTGCTCTCGCCTGGAGCGAACAGGATGGAGCACTCCTCGACGCGGAGATCAACAGACTTCGAGAAGGCGCGGAGACAAACTTTCCGCTTAAGGTGGCTACGCGGACTAAGCACGGCGAGATGCGCTCCTGGTTAATTTACGCGGTCACCTTGCACCATACGCAAAGACCAACCATCATGCTTTCCGCGCTGGATGTTACCGCACGCGAAAAGGCGGAAGAGGAAAGAGACCGTCTTCTGCTGCTGGAGAAGCAAGCGCGCGTCCGAGCCGAGGAATTCAGCAGATCGAAAGATCAGTTCATTGCGACTCTCAGCCATGAACTTCGAACGCCGCTGAATGCGATCGTCGGATGGACAAGTCTGGTTCGCCGGTCGCCCGCGCAACGAGAGTTGGTCGATCAGGGACTCGAGATCATCGAACGAAATGCTCGACTGCAGACCGAATTGATTGCGGACTTGCTTGATCTATCCAGGATTGCCTCTGGAAATGCGCGAGTCGAAATGGCCCCGGTCGATTTAATGGTTGTTTTAGAGGAGGTCGTTCAGAGTCTCCGGCCCACGGCGATAGAGCGCCAGCTGGAATTGCAAACCTTGGTCAGTCACGAGGAGACCGAGACAAGAATCATCGGAGACAAGGCACGCCTGGCGCAGATTTTTTCGAATTTGATGAATAACGCCATCAAGTTTACACCCGCGGGCGGTCGAATCGAGGTCCGAGTTAGAAAAGAATATCGCTATGTTCAGGTGATGGTTTCGGATAATGGTCAGGGGATCGCTCCAGATTTTCTTCCCCGGCTTTTCGAAAGCTATAGTCAAGCCGATCAGAACGCGCGGTGGCAGCGAGGTTTGGGTTTAGGTCTGGCGATCAGCAAGCACCTGGTAAATTTACAAGGCGGAGAAATCTCTGCCGCCAGCGACGGGTTAGGCAAAGGCGCAACCTTCACGGTGAAATTTCCGTTGCTATTCGACGCGAGCGTTCGGACGAGCAGCGTGCCGCTCGAGCCAACCGCCTTTTCCACACTCCCCCCAAATCCGGTGCCGGAGGATCATTTGCGAGGGGTGAAAATCCTTCTCCTGGACGACAACGCCGACGCTCGTCTTTTGCTGGAGACTATCTTGCAGCGGGTGGGAGCTAGTAGCATAGCCTGTGAGTCCGGCAAACATGCGCTTGAGATGATGACAACGTTCCGTCCGGATGTTGTTATTTCAGACATTTTGATGCCGGAGATGGATGGATACGCATTTATACGAGGATTGCGTGATCTCGGACCTGCCGAGGGAGGAGAAGTCCCCGTGATTGCCCTGACCGCGTTTGGCCGCGGGGACGAGAGCGATCGGATCCGGCAAGCGGGCTTTCAGTTGCACATTGCGAAACCAATCGAACCCGCAGAACTCATCCGGGCAATCGCCGAATTGGTCCGGCAAAAGTCAGAATAACGTTATCGTCATGCGTTTTCAGCGCGTGTGTAGCGCACTGAAGGTGCGCGATAATAAGGTCCTGAGACGAAGAGTTATTCCCCGGGCCGGCTTTCAAAGCGCACAGGGGAGATGCCGATGAGAATGCTTCTGCTTTGGGCTGGATAACTACTGCATTTGAGCTAACAACTTTCTCCCTTGCCGCTTGGTCTCGGGGTCGTCTTTTTCCGTGTCCCGCATGACCAGGCCTTTGTTGATGAGATTTCGTGCTTCATCGGTCCGTCCCATCCGCGCGTAAACCCGCCCCAACTCGATGTAGTGCATGAGCCGGTTGGGATTAAGCTCGATCGCTTTCTCGAAGCACTGGGCGGCCTCCTGATACGTAGAATCCGGAAGTACTTTCCCATAAACAACCTGCGCCATTGCACGTTCAAACCCGTTCACTTCGGCCAGCGCCGCATGCCAGCGACCCAACACGTGCCAGGCCAAGTCGCTCCCCGGTTCCAATTTGATCGCTCGATCGACAGCGCTCTTGATGACGCGCGAAGACTCGATCTTTTCCCGATTACCTTCAAACGGCTCCAGTTTTCCGTAACTGATCGCGACCGCCAGTTCAGCCTCGGCATCATTGGGCTCGAGAGCCGCCGCGCGCCTGGCGTACTCCAAGGCGCTATTGCCGAGGCTCAGTTTCTCCTGCGGCTGCCTGGCATCGCTCATGAGGTGGCGGTATTCGCGGGAAATCCGGACAAGAAGGCGGACGTTGTTGGGTTCAAGCTTTTCCGCCGGCAGATAATACTTCAGCGCCTCCTCAGCCTGAAACTTTGCGTAACAGGAGTCGCCCTTGACGATCAGGTCATCGGCGGGCTCGGAGTGGAGTGCCAGAGGGGTTATGGGCAGCAGCAGCGCCACCGTCCGCGGAAACAGTTTAAAGGAAAGAGTTTTCATGGGTTTACAAAGTGATCGCGAAAAAAGGGCGCTCACCGCGGACCGTAGCCCGCCAAGATGGAGCAGACAACCCGAAAAGTAGCACGAAATCGGTGCTCCTCTCAAGGTTGGTGGGAGGATTTTGAAGGCCTGATCAGTCGATCAAGCTCTGGACGCTCGGATTCGATGAGCCGGCCCACATTCAGAAGCGCCGCTTCACTCATCCTGGGCCCAACAAGCTGAAGGCTGGTGACCGGGACAGTCTTATCATCCACCGGAATCGGTATCGCGAGGGCGGGATTGCCTGCATAATTCACGGGCACCGTGTTCTGCATAATTAGCATCCGCGCTTCCATGAGCGCGATTCTGCCGATGGACGGAATCCTTGGAGGCAACGATTGAAGGGTTGGCAGAGCGATAAAATCCACTTTTTCGAAGATTTGATGAAGGGCATGCTGCCATTGCGCTCGTCTACGAAGAGCTGCCCTGTACTGGGTGGGATATAAGAGCCTGCCCAAAATGATGGCGGCGATCGTTCTCGCCTGCACTCCTGGCTTAGCGAGGTACTTTCGATCGCTGAGCCACGCCCCGGCAGCCGCTACTGTATTTCCGTCCTTCTTGGCTTGACCCCATTTCGCCTTGAACTCCTGGTCGAGGGTGGTGACTCGAAAATGTCCTTCGGCCAGAGTTTTATCCAGAGCTTCATCGATCCTGGGGTCCGTCCCGCTCAGATAAAGTCGCCCGATTCTGATCCTCCTGGCGGTAGGTTCCACAGCAACGGCAGTTTGATACCGTGCGGCAAATCCGTTTTGCAGAAGATCCATGCCCTGCACCACGTGATTCACGTCTTTCCCGATCGGCCCGACGGTATCCAGATGCTTGGAGTCGATCGGGAACACGCCCTTCGTCGAAACAAGACCAAAGGTTGTTTTTAAGCCGACAACGCCGCAGCACGCGGAAGGTACGCGGACGGAACCGGCGGTGTCTGTTCCAAAGGCGATATCCGCACTTCCATTGGCTACCGCCACCGCCGAACCGCTGGAAGAACCTCCCGGGATCAGATGATACCGCCTGCTGAGCGGATTCCTCGGGGTCCGGAAATAATCGTTCAGGCCTGAAGGAGCCACCGCGAATTCGCTGAGATTGGATTTTCCGACAATCCGAACTCCTCGGGCACGGGCGATCGCGAGACAGGGCGCGTCCTGCGCCGCGGGCGGATCGTGCTCAACGAGGTATCGGGAACCGGCACTGGTGATGACACCTTTCATATCAATGTTGTCTTTCACGGCGAGCCTCAATTGTTTACTGTGCCGCGGAGCAGGCCAGTAATGAATATAGGCATGGTCCCGGGATCCATAGGGCCAATGGCTCCGCACGATCGTGCAGCCATTGAGAAACCCCAGGAACAAAAGCCCTGGCAGAATCCATCGAGCAATGAGGGAACAACGCTTTTTCATCCGGCTCTTACTGAATGATTTACACCAGTCTCCTGCTGTGCTACCGCCGGAAGTTCTGCCAGGCCTCCCCCGACGAACAGGTGATGCCAGAGCTGAGTCGCCACCACCGCCGTCAATCCCATCTCCACAGAGAGGCGCGGCAGGGATCCGACGGACATTTTGCGAAAAGCTTGCCGCCAGTGGTGTACCGCCTCGACGTTGAAATATCCGGTGCGACGGAGCGATTCTCCGCTTAGAAGCTGCCCGACGAATGCCGGCTCCGGTTCCAGGTGAAAGCTGTCCAAAGGAGCGCGAAAGATTGCCTTGCGCCGGTTATACACAGATTTGGGCACCCAGCGTTCGGCCAGGAGACGCAAAAGATGCTTGTCCCGAAATCCGCATAGTTTCCACCGAGGGTCCAGTCCGGCCAGGAAGTCGAAGACCTCCTCATCGAGGAAAGGGTACCGCACCTCTACCGAGGAATGCATCGCTACGCGATCCCCTTTAGCCTGAAGCAGGTGTCCAGCCAGAGTCACACGCGCCGCGACCCAAACCCCCCGATTCAGCGGGTGCCAGCGTTTTGCGCGCTCCAGAGGGATTTGCAGATCCGTCCAGGGATTGGATTTCTGCAACACCTCGCGCATCGGCTCAGCGTAAAAGCGAAGTTTAGAAAGCCCGAGCAACCCGTACGCGTCAATCCAGGCGTTGGGACCGCCCACGGCTTCTTCCACCCCGTGTCGAAACTCGGGCGGGTATTGCGGCACTTTGCACAGCCGAAGATAGGCGCGCCGGGCGCGATCGCTGAGTGGCAAGCCCGGCAACAGGTCCAGAAAGGAAAGCAATTTTGCCCCCTTGTACCAGGGATAACCGACGAGCCATTCGTCAGCGCCTTCCCCGGTCAGGACGACTTTCTGACCGCACGCATGCACGCGATGCGCCAATTGGAGTAGAGCCGCACAGGAAGTGTCGATG
>JAFAKL010000310.1 GCA_019235445.1 Verrucomicrobiota bacterium
CGAGAGTCCAATTGGAAAATCCGGCATGTCGAATTTTTCCGGCTTTCCGAAACTCATCCATCATCAGGACGATTTCTTCCACCGGGGTGCCGGGATCATCCCGATGAAGCCAGTAAAGGTCGACATAATCGACTCCGAGCCGCTTGAGACTTGAATTCAGGTCCCATTCCACTTCTTCCCTGGACATGCGGGGTTTGTCCATGGAATGGAGCTTGGGATGAGCACCTTTCGTGGAAAGGATGAGGCCGTGCCGGTCCTGACGATTGCGCAACCATTGTCCGAGAACTTCTTCGCTGCGGTGGCTCCCACCGGGGAGCCAGGCAGCATACACCTCCGCAGTATCCAGAACATTGCCTCCTGCCTCGATGTATCTGGCAATGATCTTTTCACATAACGCATATTCCACCTCGGAACCGAACGGCGCCGTTCCGAGGCAAATAACGGAAGCCTCCAAATCCGTGCGGGGGATCAGACGAGTTCTCATTGACTGTTTTTTCGATGGGCTTTTTTCGTGGGTGAAGGCGTTTCGGACGGCGTTGGTTGCCCCTCCCTTTCGGATTCTTTTTCGGAACGATCTTTTGAGCCCGATTGGGCATCCTTCTGTTTCAGATCGTAAAAAAGTTGAAGGTAATCGTAGGTGGGATAAAACTCTGTCCGGAACGCGCCCCAGACGCCATGTGCGAAAGCCAGATTAACTTCACGAAGTTTGTCGGGCGGCAAACGGAGAGTGATGATATGTCCGAGGCCCATGACGATGTGGTAGGAAACAATATCGACGCCCGGCGGCGGAAAGTTTTTCCGAAAGCCGGTCTTCTCGAGGTGATCATCGATTTCGTCTAACGTCTTTGACTCATCATGGCGCATGATGACCGTGAGCATGATTTTTCCGTCCGAACCGGGCTCCTGTGCGCGGAGGGTCAAGGTGGCAAATAGCAATAAGAGCGGCAATATCTGTTTCATCGCGATCCAAGGGTGAGGCAAGAGGTTTTCAGTGGAGGAAACGGTAGCCGCGTCCGCCTTTAACAACAGCCAACTGGGCTTCGGCAATATACCTGCTATTCGGGGACAGGACACTAATTCTCAGGGCCGTGTCGACTATAGTCGGCGACGAACCGCTCGCGAAATGAGGGAAATAAATCGGCATCGAGCGCCGCTCTGATGCGATTCATGAAGTTCACATAAAAATGCAGGTTATGCATGGTGATCAGGCGCAGGCCGAGGATTTCTTCTGCTTTGATCAGATGACGGATGTATCCTCGCGTAAAGGTCCGGCAAGTGGCGCAGGTGCATGCTTCTTCGATTGGACGTTCATCGAGACGATAGGGGTTGTTTTTCAAATTGATCGTTCCGAGTTCGGTGAACGCGGTGCCGTTCCTCGCCAATCGGGTAGGGAGCACCGTGTCAAACATGTCAATTCCCTGAGCGACCATTTCCACCATCTGCACAGGGGTACCCAAGCCCATGGCGTAGCGTGGCCGGTCTGCGGGCAGGAACGGTTCGCTCGACTCAATTGCTTTCATCATTTCTGGTTCGGGTTCGCCGACGCTCACGCCGCCGATGGCGTATCCATCGAATTCCATGCCAACGAGCGCGCGGGCGCTCTTTTCTCGCAGATCGCGATAGGTTGCGCCCTGAACGATTCCGAAAAGGAGCGGACGGGTTTCCTTGCTTCGACCCTCCAGCCAGGTCCGGCACCGAAGCGCCCAGCGCAACGTGCGTTCCAGACTGGCAGCAGCATATTCCAAATCGCAGGGATAAGGCGGGCATTCGTCGAAGGCCATGGCCACATCTGCTCCCATGGAAGTCTGTATTTCGGTGGCAATTTCGGGACTTAGAAAGCAAGGGGATCCGTCGAGGTGATTGTTAAAATAGACGCCTTCCTCGGCAATTCTGCGCAGTTTCGCGAGGGAGAAAACCTGGAATCCGCCGCTGTCGGTCAGGATGGGGTGTTTCCAGCTCATAAAGCGATGGAGGCCGCCAAAATGGTTGATCACCTCCAGACCGGGTCTCAGGAAGAGATGATAGGTGTTGCCTAGGATAATCTGAGCGCCGACAGAACAGAGCTCTTCGGGTGTCATCGCCTTGACGGTACCCTGGGTGCCGACCGGCATGAACACCGGCGTTTCGACAATCCCATGTTGGGTGACCAACCGGCCTCGACGCGCTCGCGAATTCGAATCGGTCTTAAGTAATTCAAAAGGCATACCGAATCGGCTACTCAAACAAATTCTGGGCAGGTCTTGAAATGAAATGTTGTACTTGCCAAGCCTTTTTGCGGAACGAGTTTTCCTCCATGAGCTCAAAAACGTCAGACCAGGGAAGTCAGCCAGAAGGGAAACCAAACGAGGTTGACCCGGCCGAATTTGAAGTCGATGAAGCGGGCGAAGAGTCGTTCCCAGCGAGCGATCCACCCGGATGGACAACGGGGCGTGAGGAAAAAGTTGACCGCGGCGAGCGGGTGAAAGAATAGGGACGGGCGGGACCGAGCTGTCCCGAACCGAGACGGTCCGCTTACGACCACTATGGCGAACGGTGACCACCGAACGGTAAACAAGAACCTATTGCATCACCCTGACAGCGTCTTCAACCAGCCGCCGCCCCTGGAAGAGTACAACCTCTTCGAGAGCGACTGTGCGTTGAAGGAAGCCGTTCAACGGGAAGGCGGCGGTTGGATTGATGCGGAAGCGCGCGAATTTGGAGAACTATTAGGCAAACCAGAGACAATTCATCTCGGGGTGCTGGCCAATCGGGTTACACCGGAACTGCGAACCCACGATCGCTATGGTAATCGAATCGACGAGGTAGAATATCATCCGGCATATCACCAGTTGATGCGCCTCGGAGTTGAGCGGCGAACCCATTCCCTGCCTTGGATTGATAGCCGGCCAGGAGTTCATGTTGCGCGCGCTGCCCTGGTCATGCTGCGGCATCAGGTCGATGAAGGCACGAGTTGTCCGTTGACCATGACGTTTGCGGCCATACCGTCGCTTCGGCTGCAACCAGAACTGGCAACGGAATGGGAGCCGCTGGCGCTTTCCTCAACTTACGATCCGCGTCCCGTCCGCGCTGCGCAAAAATCAGGTGTCCTCTTTGGCATGGGAATGACCGAACGCCAGGGAGGCAGCGACGTACGAGCGAATACGACGCTGGCGGAGCCAGTCAACAAGGGTGGTAACGAATATATTGTCACCGGTCACAAATGGTTTTGCTCCGCGCCGATGTGTGATGCGTTCTTGGTCCTGGCCCAAGCACCGGCCGGGCTCACCTGTTTTCTCCTGCCTCGTTGGGCCCCGGACGGGACCAGGAATGCCTTTCATCTGCTCCGCCTGAAGGACAAACTTGGGAACCGCTCGAATGCATCCAGCGAGGTAGAGTTCAGACGGGCTTCGGTTCGATTGGTCGGCGAAGAAGGCCGCGGGATAGCGACCATCATGGAGATGGTGCGTCATACGCGCTTGGATTGTGTCCTCGGATCGGCGGCGTCGATGCGAAAGGCAGTTGCCGAAGCCACGCACCATGCGGCTTATCGATCGGCGTTCGGTCGTCTGTTAATCGACCAGCCATTGATGCAAAATGTTCTGGCCGATTTGTGTCTGGAATCTGAAGCCGCCACAACGTTCGCGCTCCGTCTCGCGCGCGCATTCGATCGCGCACCCGAAGATGCACATGAGCAAAAATTCGCTCGCGTTGCGACAGCAATCGCCAAGTATTGGATTACCAAAAGAACGCCTGCGGTGGTGGCCGAGGCCCTGGAGTGTTTGGGCGGGAACGGTTATGTCGAAGAATCCCCGCTGCCACGCCTCTACCGGGACGCTCCGCTGAACTCGCTCTGGGAGGGGGCCGGCAATGTGCAGTGCCTGGACGTTTTGAGGGCGATGCAAAAGGATCCGGGCACCGTTGAAGCGATTCGCCAGGAGCTTTCCTCTGCGAGCAGTTTCAACTCCATCTTTGATGCATTCGTCGAATCCCTGATCTCGACGAAACAGATCGGGTTCAACGAAGAATTTGGCGCTCGATGGTTCGTGGAGAGAATGGCACTCGCGTTGCAGGCAGCGGTTTTAATCCGAAGCGGGAATCCGCAGATCGCGGACATATTCTGTCACGCTCGTCTAACCAGAAACCCTGGACTAACCTTCGGAAATTTAAGGTCCAAGCAGGGCGTTGCCTTGCTGCTCGAACGCGCCCGGCCCAAAGTGCAAAAGGGATAGATAGTGTACCGTCTCCTAAATCCCTTGGGTTTCGCCGCAGGTCAGTTGGCTGTTTTTCAAGGCGCGAGCGACGAGCATATCTAGATCGATACGCAAGGAGCGAGCAACGCGGAAAAACAGCCAACCGGCCGCGGCCCGGAGGGTTGCGTTGAAAATGGGCCGGCGGCTGCGTTGCTCGTCGGTTACGTATCGATTTAGATATGCGCCCTCCTCGCGCCTTGCCGGCGGCCCATTTTGAACGCAACGAAACCCAAGGGATTTAGGAGACGGTACACTAGGTT
>JAFAKL010000468.1 GCA_019235445.1 Verrucomicrobiota bacterium
TCGTGCCAGGCTACTTTCGTTTGGTCCCTGCGGGACAGACTGCGCTCTTTCGTAGTAGGATTTTCCTTAAGTTAAGTTAGCGCTTAGGGGGTTTCACTCCGGTTCAGGGCCAGTGCCCCTCCGGGGTACCTTCTCCGGAGAGGCACCTAGGCTGAAAATCGTCTTCGAATGTCCAAACTCCAGGCCGGGTCCCCGGGGTTTCAACCGGTTTCAACCAGGTTGAAACCTGGTTAAAACCCCGTAGGTGTTAGCGCCACGATTGTCGGCCTCACTTATCAGCGCTCCACTTCTTGTAGGCAAAGCGTCCCCGCTTTGCGCGTTTTCGGAGGTAAGGCGAGACGCCTTACTTACCACTGCGCTGCACTTCTCGTCTTCAAGCGGCGCTTAACATGTACAAAAGCCCGGGCTGACTGCCAGGCCCCTTCTGGGGAAGAATCATCCTAAATGCGCCTTATCTTCCCGCCATCCCCTTCTGACCTAAAAAGGTGAGTTTACCAGCCTTGACTTCGGCACGTAGTCAATGTCTCATATTGTAGCCAGAGCTACGTACGATAGTAACAGCAGGATGGTGAATGCCTGTCGAGAACAGCGATACTGAAAGCAAGATGGAATTGAATCCTGATACTCTCAAAACAGGTCCCTGGAGGCGCGAGGCGGGAGAGGTTAGCCTCCCCGAAGTCCACGGCAGCATCCGGGTTCCTAAAACCGCCTCCTTTTGGAGAAAAATGCTCGCCTTCGCTGGCCCCGGATCTCTGGTCGCGGTCGGGTACATGGATCCGGGGAACTGGGCGACAGATTTGCAGGGGGGCGCAAAGTTCGGCTACACGCTCCTGAGCGTCATCATGATATCGAACCTGGTGGCAATGTTCCTGCAATACCTTTGCGTGAAGCTGGGCGTTGCGAGCGGACGCGATCTGGCTCAGGCCTGCAGGGACCATTATTCTAAGCCCACCGTCTGGTTTCTTTGGATACTGGCCGAGATTGCGATGGCCTCCACGGACCTGGCCGAAGTCGTCGGCTCCGGAATTGCGTTGCAGTTGCTGTTTGGCATCCCACTGGTGCTCGGGTGCGCCATCACGGGCTTAGATGTGCTGGTTATACTTTTTCTGCAAGGCAAGGGATTCCGCTATATAGAGGGCCTGATCATTGTGCTGATTGGCACGATTGGGGTGTGCTTTGCAGCGGAACTCTATTTCTCTAAGCCAGGCCTGATTGGGATGCTCCTGGGGTTTGTGCCCAACGGCGATCTGCTCAAGAATTCCGATATGCTCTATACCGCCATCGGTATCTTCGGGGCGACGGTCATGCCGCATAATCTCTACCTGCACTCCTCGATTGTCCAAACGCGGAATTTCGAACGAACGTCCGAAGGCAAGCGTGAAGCCATTAAATTTTTCTCTCTGGACGTGATTGTCGCCCTCACGATCGCGCTCTTTATCAATGCAGCCATCCTGATCCTTTCCGCCGCAGCCTTTCACTGGTCGGGTCATCAGGATGTGGCCCAGATTCAAGATGCCTACAAATTGCTTAGCCCGGTTCTCAGCGTTACGGCGGCAAGTATCATTTTTGCCATCGCCTTGCTGGCCTCAGGGCAACAAGCCACGTTTACCGGCACGCTGGCTGGTCAGATTGTGATGGAAGGCTTCCTCCACTTCCACATCGCTCCCTGGTTGAGACGGTTGATCACCCGCCTCCTCGCCATCGGCCCCGCCATTCTTGTGATTTGGTACTACGGAGAAAAGCAGGCGACCAATCTATTGGTGTTCAGTCAGGTAATCCTCAGCCTTCAACTCGGTTTCGCCATCTGGCCGCTCCTGCGCTTTACCGGCGAGAAGGCCAAGATGGGGGAATTCGTAAACTCCCGCTGGATGCAGATCACTGGCTGGACAATGACGGCTGTCATTATCCTCCTCAACGTGAAGGTGGTATTCGATTCCGTTGCCCCGGACTGGGTTGAGAAGGCATTTTATAATGCGCTCGGCCTTCCTTCTCCTTCCTAGCGAAAAGGCCACAGCCCTTCTCTGGTATGTATCAGAAGATTCTTATCCCTGTAGAAAACAGCCCGGCAGATCAAACTATCCTCGACCACATCAAGCCGTTGGCGAAAATGCATGGCGCCAGTCTCCTTCTCATGCACGTCGCCAATGGCTGGGTAGCGCGGAATTATGATCTATTAAACCTGGCGGAAAGCGAAGAAATCAAAACGGATCGCGCCTATCTGGAGAGACGTTCCGACGAACTGCGCAACGAAGGCTTTAACGTGGATTACGTCCTCGCCATGGGGGAGCCGTCCGACGAGATCGTCAAGTTTGCACGTCAGCACGCGGTCGATTTAATCGCCATGTCCACGCATGGACACCGCTTCATCAGTGATCTGCTCTACGGCAGTACGGCGGACAAAGTGCGGCACCTGGTTAACATCCCCGTGCTGCTCCTTAAAGCGAAGAATTGAGCTCGACAAAACAATCGACTTTTTAGCCTGAGATGCAGCAGACAATTTATATCGGATAACGTTTAGCTAAGAACTTTTTCGAGTGAACCAAATTACCCATTACGAGCGATAGAAAGCTTCAGGGCCGTTGCGCCTTCGCGCCGGAGGGTACACAATTATTGCCGGAGACGAATCAGGTCGAGTGCATTTCCTGCGGCTCGTCGAAGGAGAGAAAACTAACTCAAATGGGCGAGGCAAGATCTGCGTCAAGCGAAACGCATCTAGTTTTGTAGAGGCTCACTAAACTCGTAACGCCCGATTGTCGTGGCAATGCCTGACAGCTTGTCGGCTATTAAATTCAGAGGTTGAGCAACACCAGTGAAAACATCGTTGACGTAACTGTTTCCCCCTTCGCTGTGGGTATCCAAAATGCCAGTATCGGAATCAGTAAAGGTGCAATCTTTGATTGTCGACGAGTTTACCCGGAAAAAGGAAACGCCTGTTGAACCTGTAAGTGAATCCAGGAAAAATGTTAAATGACTCAGCCTAATATTGCTTGCGTATGCTACAATATTACTATTTCCTGTTCCAATATCCACGAGAACGCCGCCCGAGAAGTTCATTAATGTCCCGTTCCGGATCTCGATAGGATAAGCGTTGGACGGTTCCCCTGGCCCACTAACATCGCCAATGCCGATGGCAAGGCTATTGGATCCAGGACCGGTTATGGTGTGCCCCGCCATATCCAAAACGACTGCACCCGGCGTTGCGGTGGATATCTCGATCGCGTTAACGCCTGAAGGACAGGTCAGATCTCCGGCCAGAACGTATTTGCCGGGATAGGTGATGATAAAGGGTAGGCTGGAGATGACGACTGGAGGCGCAGCGTGAGAGGATGTGGCGAAACTGGCGTAAACCAGTGCGGATAAGAACAAGGAAAATGATTTCATTCATTTGTCTTATGACTTGGGGAAGAGGGCTGTG
Source organism: Verrucomicrobiota bacterium (assembly GCA_019235445.1). GTDB lineage: Bacteria > Verrucomicrobiota > Verrucomicrobiia > Chthoniobacterales > JAFAMB01 > JAFAMB01. The sequence goes on from JAFAKL010000468.1 coordinate 3,416, forward strand.
CCAGACGCAATACGGGAAGGAATCTAAAAACCATAATTACCAGGATAACTGTCGAACATTTCACAATGCAGAGCATATCGGTGGCAAACTTGAGGCTTGGTCCTGAAAGAAAAGACTGCCAGCCGCGCCCTCAAACAAGAAAAGCAATCTTACGAAATTGCCTCTCTCTCCCCGAACTCCGGCCATACGCATTATTTTTGAGCTACGGGCATCCCTGCAGAAGCTCCAAGTCCAACGATAATCGCCGCTCCGCCGATCGAAGAACAAGCTCCGGAGGAACTTCCGAACGCCACCAGGGAGCATCCGTGGCAGAACAGCCTGGGACTATGAAACAATGCGGGGCTATCCATGGGGTGAAGATTGGCCGCCGCCCAAAGGAGCGGGGAACTTTGCCGGCGAAGAAGCGATAGACGAGAATTGGTGGTATTTTTTGCCAGTGATCGAGGGCTACAATGATGGGTACGTTCGCACCAGCCCGATGGGCGGTTTTGCCGCCAACCGCTACGGGCTCTATGATATGGCAGGCAACGCCTGCCAATGGTGCGATGATTGGCTTGATGATCGTCACCTGTACCGTGTAGTTCGCGGTTCGTCGTGGTGCGATGCCTCCCCGGACGATTTGCGGTCATCGAAGATCTGGATTAACGAGGCCCCGGTTTATCGTTACTCGCATCGGGGCTTTCGTTGTCTTGTGGCTCAGGGCAATTGACGGCGGCAGCTACTGTAGGGCCAAGCGGATCTTTTGGCTTTCCACTGCCCAAAACCTGCTATCGGAGACGGGTTCCTCGGTTTTGCTCTTTTTCCTGTACATGGCTATTTGGTTTGTTAAGAATGGGGCAGACTCGGCCCGGTGGTGGAATCGGTTGACTAATCTCTCCAACGGGGTCGAGCCTCCCTGGCCCCCTGCAAACAAAGCAAAAAGCCGAACTCCGAGCAAAAGCCATGATAAATCCGAAACCCGCTACCTCCCCAAAAGCGTGAATGAGGACGATGGAACGCGAACTTCAATATTTGAAGAATGAGCTGGCAAATCCGGACCGGCCGTTTCTGGGCATTCTGGGGGGCTCAAAGGTTTCCGACAAGATTGCCGTGATTAAGGCGCTGATGGAAAACGCCCAGGCGCCTGGAATTCCAATGGGGAGTAGTCGGGGAGAGGCGGACAAGGCTCATCTCGCCGAAGACCCAGAGTCGTGACCCTTACGGATCGGTGATTGGAATTGGAAGTAAACATATGGGTGGGACAAACTAAAAAAATCAATATGAAAGTCAGCGGGAGTGTCAGCGCGATCTTGGCGCATAAAAAAGCCTCCACCGTCTGGTCGATTGGTCCGAATGCGATGGTTATCAACGGCATCCAGTTGATGGATGAGAAGAATGTCGGCGCATTACCGGTGGTGGACAATGGAACACTAGTCGGAATTCTTTCCGAGCGCGATTACACACGGAAAGTCATCCTGAAGGGAAAATCCTCGAAAGAAACTCCCGTAAGAGAGATAATGACTAAGCAGCTCCTAACCGTTAACCCGGGAGACAGTATTACAGAGTGCATGCGGATTATGACCGAAAAACGCATCCGCCATCTTCCTGTTCTGGAAGGAGCCAATCTGGTCGGGATTCTCTCGATCGGCGACGTCGTAAACTGGCTAATCTCGGCGCAGACGGCGACAATTGACAACCTGGAACGATATATCACGGGCGATTATCCGCCGTAAAACCGATGCGAAAAAGAAAGACCTCCGTGTAGAAAATTGAACGATCTCGTGAGGCAAGACTCCAGACTTCCATTTGCTAATCTCTGAGAGCGCTGCCGTTAGAATTTGCTTCTTCGCTTAACTTTGACACAGACAAAGTAAATGTTCGGCACAAACAAAGAGCAATACTGCATATGACAAATCCGTTCAACCTTAAGGACCACGGCATTACCGTCGCCGAAATCCACCGCAATCTGTCTCCCAGCGCGCTCTATGAGCACGCCATCCGTTACGAGAAGGACGCCAGCATCGCCGAGAAGGGCGCGCTGGTTGCCTATTCCGGAGTCAAAACCGGCCGCTCGCCCAAGGACAAGCGCATTGTAAAGCATCCCGGCTCCGAAGCTAATGTTTGGTGGGGCACGGTCAATATCCCGATCGGACCCCCAACCTTTGCCATCAACCGCGAGCGCGCGCGCGACTATCTCAATATCTGCGACCGGATTTACTGTTTCGATGGGTTCGCCGGCTGGGATTATCCGATCAAAGTACGCGTCATCTGTTCGCGGCCCTACCACGCGCTGTTTATGCACACCATGCTCATACGGCCCACGAAGCAGCAGCTGGCGGAATTTGGCAAGCCCGATTTTGTCATTTACAATGCAGGCGCTTTCCCGGCCAACAGTCTGACCTCGGGCATGGGCTCAAAGACGAGTGTTGACCTAAGCATTGAAGACAACGAAATGGTGATCCTCGGCACCGAGTACGCCGGCGAGATGAAGAAGGGCGTGTTTACCCTGGTAAACTACCTGGCGCCCAAGCGCGGGATTCTCTCGATGCACTGCTCGGCCACCGCGGACAAACAAACCGGCCGCTCGTCCCTGCTCTTCGGCTTGTCGGGTACGGGTAAGACGACGCTTTCGGCCGACCCCAAACGCCATCTCATCGGCGACGATGAGCATTGCTGGAGCGACCAAGGTATTTTCAACATCGAAGGCGGCTGCTACGCCAAGGCCATCAACCTTACGCCCGAAAACGAGCCGGAGATTTTCCAGGCGCTTCGCTTCGGCGCGGTGCTCGAAAACGTGGTGCTCGACTACGACCACATGGTGGACTACACCAACGTCAGCATCACTGAAAATACCCGCGGCGCGTACCCGATAGAGTTCATTCAAAATGCGAGGATCCCGTGTGTGGCGGGCCACCCGACCGACGTTATTTTTCTGACCTGCGACGCGTTCGGGGTGCTGCCGCCGGTCAGTTCGCTCTCGCCGGCGCAGGCAATGTACCACTTTATCAGCGGCTACACGGCGAAAGTCGCCGGCACCGAGATGGGTGTGAAGGAG
>JAFAKL010000151.1 GCA_019235445.1 Verrucomicrobiota bacterium
TTTACTTTTTCCATCCGAACTACCGTCGAGGTCCCTTCAGTCCGGCTGGAGTCATTTAAACAACGAATTCACTTCTTTGTTGGCTGCTTCAAGAGTTGTCTCGACGTCCGCACCTTCCAGAAAGATCCCGTCCAGATTAGCTCGCAAGATGCGGACGATGTCGCTCGCGTGTTCGCTAATCGGAAGGAAAAACGTTCCTCCCGGCTCCTTTGCTTCGTCGACAAAAGCCGAGACGTCCGCACCCCTCTCGGCCATGCGCTTTTCCGAGATCGCCGCGGCTTCCGGAACTGCCGGAAACACGACACCATATCCGCCGACGATCATCTGGGCTTCAGGAGAAGCCAGAAATTTCACCCATTGCCAAGACTCCTCCGGATGTTTGCTATGTATCCAGATCGAATCCGCCAATCCGTTAATCACAGTTTTCCGTCCAAGCGGCCCCTTGGGGAGGGGAGCAAACCCAATCTCAAATTTGCAGTTCTTGGTGAACCAGTGCACCAGCCAGGAACCGGTGAGAGCAAGAGCACCCTTTTGCCCGGCAAAAAGGCCGCTGGCCGCAGCCTGGCGGGCGTCCTTCGCCGGAACAATAAAACCCTTTTTCAAACTTGTATCGGCAAACCACTGAATCGTATGGATCAGTTTTGGATCATCGTAATTAAAGTGGCTGGCCCACGGGCCGTTGCTATAGTTCCAGCCGAGAGATGCGGCGAAATTGGCCCATTCCTCGTGCCCAAGACCATCCGATTGGCCATTGAGCAACAATCCATACTGCACGATGTTTTGACGGTCGAAGGCAGGATCAAGACCGTTTTTGCCTTTTGCGTCCAGAGAGAGTTCAGCGATCAATTGACCGAAAGAACCACCACCTTGCGGATTCCAATCTAAATTTCGCAGAGACTCCGGCTTGATCCCCGCCCGATCGAGCATGGCCTTATTGTAAACAATGCCGATCGTATCCCAGTCTTTAGGAAGCCCGTATTGTTGCGTACCGCGGCCCCAGACTTTCACCAGGCCTCCGACGTAGATGTCCGTCGGCACATGATCTCGCGCGATCAACGGTGCCAGGTCTACCAGAAGGTTGTTTTCCACAAATTCGGGATATCGCGAGAGGTGATCCCAGAATACGTCGGGCGCCGTACCGGAAACGAATCCCGTGCTCAACGCCGTCCAATAATCAAACCAGCCTGTTTGCGTGATCTTAACCTTGATGTCGCGATTCTTCTTTTGAAAAGCCTCAGCGCAGGCCCGGTAGGAGGGCAGCTGGTTGATGTCCCACAACCAGTAGGTGATTTCCGTAGCGGCTGGTGCGGGAATTCCGCTTAGCATCACGCTGGCCAGCACCATCTTAATGATCCGTTTAGTTTTCATAGGAGGAACTTCCGGAGGGCTATTTCGGACCGCTGTACTGAAACGATTCAACGACTTTGCGCCCAAACAGCACGAGCAGGACGGCAATCGGAACAATCCCCAGAACTGTGCAGGCCATCAGCCCGCTCCAATCGGGAGTTCCACCCGCCTGTTGCTGTCGAAAGGCATTGATGGCCACCGACATCACCCGCACTGATTCGGAACGACCGACCAGGAACGGCCAGAAAAATTCGTTCCAGGCCGACAACGAGGTGATAATTGTCAGGGTCGCAAGCGAGGATCGATGGATCGGCAACACAATGTGGAAAAAAATCGAAAAGTAGGATGCTCCGTCGACGAGTGCGCATTCCTCCAATTCTCGCGGAGTAGATAAGAACATCTGACGCAAGAAAAAAACCGCGAACGGCGTCATCAGTGCGTAAGGCGCTGCCATGCCCTGAAAGGTATTAAGCCAGCCGAGATCCTTGATCAGGATAAAGTTCGGGATGAACAGCACCACGGCCGGGATCATGGTGGCGGAGAGAAAGAGAGAAAAAACAAGCCGGCGGCCCGCGAATCGCAGCCGGGCAAAAGCGTAGGCCGCCAGCGCACTGCACCCGATTTGTGGGACGACCACCAGAAGCGTGAATATGACGCTATTCATCAGGGCGCGGAAAAAGTCGATTTTACCGTAGCTCATTTGGGCTAGACGCGGGTCTGCCGGGTTTACCCACCCGAGGACCCGCTGAAGATTGAATAGAGTTGGATCCTGGGGCAGAAAGGAGTTTGCGCTGCTGAAAAGCGTTTTGCTATCGCTCAGAGCAGTTTTTACCGCAACCCAGATTGGGCCAAGTGAAATGACCACGAATAAAGCCAGGACCAGGTATCCGAATCCGCGAGCCAGATTCGCACGCGACCGCAACGATGCGTCCGCCATATTCATCCGAGATCCGATCTGTCCGATCGCAGAATCCGCATCTGTGCCGCGGTAACTACCGCCAGGCAGGCAAACAGGGCGCATGACATGGCCGACGCGTAACCCATTCGGAAGTTCTCGAAACTGGATTCATAGATGTACCAGACAATGGTGCG
>JAFAKL010000524.1 GCA_019235445.1 Verrucomicrobiota bacterium
AGGTTGGCGCGCTCGAGTCAGGATTCAGAGTGGATCCGTGACCAACCAAAACCAGGGAACTTCTGCTCCTATCAGGCATTCGCCAAATCGGATGCCCCGTCCAGGTTCCTCAAATGGAAATCGCGTTTCAGGAGACAGGAGACAGGATTCAGGATTCAGACCGGCGTCCCTCCTTACCTCCGAAGACCGTCACAAAGCGAGAATGCTGCTTACAAGAAAAGTGTCTTCGAACGCCACAGAGCCGCTGACCGGCGAACGCTGACCGGCGAACGATGAACGGTGAACAACCCGGTGAATGCCGGGTCTGGTAGTCCCCAGGCCTTCCAGCGATTCAGGTACTCGGTCCGTGGCAGGCAGACATAGACAGGATTTGCGCCGGCGCGGAGCCAACGGATCAATTCTACCAGATCTGTTTCAGCCATCGTAGTGCATCCAGCCGAGGGGCGCGTTGGTCCTCGCCGGATATGAAAAAAGATTGCACTGCCATGCCCTGGCAAAGGCGGGTCGGCGTTGTGCCGGATTTCGACTAGCCAGCGATAGGCAAAGTCACCACGGCGCATCTTTTGTTTCTCGAACCAGGACGGCGGATTTTTCGGGTCCACGGTCACATGCTGGTTATAATGAGGATTGTTAACATCGTCCACCCAGGCATCACCGTCCCCGACCGTGTGAAACGGGTAGTTTGCACCGGGCGGTAACGATCGATCGTACGTGTAGATGATACCGATCCGGAAAACGCCCGCGGGGGCCCGATGATCATGCTCCATCTTCACCGGACCTTCATCCGGTTCCTTGATTAAACCTCTGCCCCAGGCGACACCGTCTTTGCCGAAAAGTACCGGAACCGGGGGACCGGCGGGACGCCAACCCTCCTCGGTCTTATCGAAGCGCTGAATCTGCCCGGTCATACTATCCCAAGTAGGTGCCACTCCGACCACGAGCTGGCTGACCGACGGGTTCAAGCGATCCTCTCCATCGGATGCAAACGGAAAGATTGTCAGGACTGCCAAAAGCAGGGTGAAAGGCCGGAGGCGCTGCGATCGATCCATGCGGTCCTGGAAAGGGTGGCGCAGGGGACTTCCGCTGGCAAGTTCTCTTACTCAAGCCAGGCGCGAAACCGATCTCCCTGAAATTTTGGCGGAAGAAGATGGAGATCGCGCGGCAGTTGATCGATGGGTTTCACCGAATATTTGGGTTCATAGCCATGAGGAAGATCCTTTTGAACGACCTGCATCGCAAATTGGGGGGCCAATTCTTTGGCCCACTCGCGAGCGCTTTCGCTTGCAGGAAGAAAGCTCGCTGTCTGGACAGTGTTATCAGGGTCCACTTCGACGATAACCGATCGGTCGCCGGCTGCCGAATCTGGAACCTCTCCGGGAACGAGAATACCACTGAAAGTAACTTCAAAAAGAAAAGTGCTTGAATTGTTCATAATAATGCTTTCTCCCATCTTGCCTTCCGATTTCTCAGGTAACCGAGCCCCTAAAGGAGCACTTTACATGCCGGACGTTACGTTTGAGCCAAAGCGGCGGATGCGCTTCGGACCAATATTCCGCTCCTAAATCCTTCGTCTGGGTTAGGAGACGGGGCCCTAAGGCAAAAATCTTGATCCTTCTTCCGGAGTGGGAAGCCGGCATGAATCGCGTTTTCCCCAGATCCGGTATCTCGTCGCCGCGATCAGCCGATAGAAAGTGTCGCGGAACGGCGCGGGAAAGATGTGCCCGATTTTTGCGAGCCAACGGTATTTTGGCAGGTTTTCGAGGATGTAAAGGACAGCCTCACTCCTCTGCAACAATACCTCCTTTTGCGGACTTCGTTTCAGAACGAAAAGGGAGTCGGCATGCAGAGTCATCGGATGGTCCCGCTCGATTTGCCGGAACGTTTCGCCCCGCAAGGGCGAAAAGAGGAACTTTCGTTCGCGATCTTCCCGAAGAACAAAGTCGACTGCTGTGTTGCACAAACCGCAAACCCCATCAAAAAAAATGATTTTTTGTTCGCCCGTCGACATTGGAACCCGCTCAGTCTGTGGGACTGAGGTGTTATCGGTTAGGGTTTGCAACCTAACGCGTCATCCGTTAAACGGTCAAAATGAACTTTCGCGTTACGGTCTGTGTCGCTGCGGTGGTCGCACTCGCAGGCTGTTCCTCTTCGACCGGCCTCTATCGCTGGGTTCCGTTCATGGGGAACGGCAAAAAAGATCAGTCTCAGACTGCCTTGGCGAAAGTGGACAAGAAGAACCCATTTGGTCGGATCACCGGACCAGTCTTCTACGGACTGGAGATGCGGTTGAACGTCATGCCCGACCCGATTCGACTCTCCGATACACATTCTCTAGAGGTCCATCTTCAGCTGATCAATCGCTCGAAGAAGCCGGTAAACCTGTTGTTCAACGACAGTCGAAAATACGATTTTATCCTTCTTGATAGCAGCGGAAAAAAACTTGCCCAGTGGTCAGACGATCAGCCGGTGAATCAAACACCTGGCTACGTCATCATCAACCCTGGCGAGCGAGCTGAATTTGCCGGCAACGTTTCGACCCGGGATATGGTTGCCGGACGGACCTACGCGCTGGAGGCGCTGGTCTTTGGCTATGACAAGATGCGCGTAGCAAGCCAGTTGACTCCGACAGGAGAACGGCTAACAGTCCCGGCGGCAGCAGTCCCGCCTGCACAATCTCCCCGTGCCAGGCAGTCGCCGGTTCCCGGGCGCTAAAACGTATTCGGGAGTTCAAGTAAGCCAAACGTCCCGTTTCGCCTCTTATGCGGTTATCCACCTATTTTCGCCGCCATACCGTTGCCTGCGCCACACTCCACTGAAACTTGCGGGCATGTTCCCGGATTAGAAACGGAAGGTCCTTCGTCAATTTGAGATCGAAAGCGCCCAGCAATGTTTCCTTTAACCCGTCAAGCGTCAGCGCCCGATTGCCGGCGGAGTCGTAGCGGCCTCCAAGCCAGGCGGGTTTCGCCGTAAATTGCTCTAACCAGGTATAGGGCGAAGAAAGAATCAGGTGGCCGCCCGAGTTTACCAGGGCAGCAAAGGATTTTAGCAAGACCCCCGGCGCTTTCACTCGATCGATCAGATTCGCCGCCAGGACAACGTCAAACCTGCCGATGTCGGCGGGTAGTTTTGTCGCATCGCCAGTCTCGAACTGGCAGTGTTCACGCCGCAAATCGCTCGGTAACTCTCTCGTCAGCTCAGTGACTATCTCTCCCTCTTCCAGCCGACGGATCGCAATCCGTCCCGTCTCGCGCACACGGTTCGCCAGAGAAATGAAACGTTGGGACAAATCAATCCCAAGGACTTCTGGTGCCCAGCGCGTCAGCTCAAACGTCGACCGTCCCACCGCACAGCCCAGGTCCAGCGCCCGTTCAACCCTGCCAATGGATGGCAGGAAATCGCTCACGCATCGGATCGGGTAAAATAACGCCTCCCGTGGACCAAAAGAATAGGGCAATTGATCCTCCGCTGTTCCGTAATGAAACAGGAGGTACTGATCTACCGCCAGGTCGCTCTCGTAGATGTCGGGAGTGGCCTCGTTCACATAACTCCTCTAAAGATTTCCAGTGTTTCAGCCGCGCGGTAGCCTCGTAAGCTCTTTGCCTTAGAACTTATCCGCCTTATTCCAGCAGTTCCGCCATGTAAGCCGCCGGCTGGAAATTTTCGATCAACACTTCGGTCTTGCCCTCTCGAAGCATGCGCACCTGCGGCACATTGATCTCCGGGGTCTTATGTGGAGCGAATAAAATATCGTCATGGGTCGCGTTTTTAGTGTTTTTAAATTTGGCCGGGGTGAGGTGGCCTCCTAAATGATCGCTCCGGCCAGTGGCGACATGCAGCGTGCCAAGCACTTTCTCATCTTGAATATCGCGCCCGGAAACGGGGAGCAACTGTGTGCCAAATCCGAGTTCGCCTAATTCGCCTGTGGCCGGGTCGGATTGAATTTTCCGTTTGTGCTCGTCAATGGTGCGCTGGCTCCCTTTCAGAAGACTCGAATCAACAATGCGCCCCTCTTTGACGGTCATCAACCCGATGGTGCCATCCTCGAATTTAAGCGGAAATTGTCCCGAAGCCCCCTTTGGCACATAATAAATCTCGCCCGCTGGGAGATTGGCGATATCGGGACCGCCACGACAAAGGCCATGGCTCTTCTGCGCTTCTTGCCGTCCGAGATCGAGATGAAGAGTGAATTTTTGCCTTCCGTAGCTGAAGTCGATTTCCACCCAGTCGGCCCGGGTCATGCCAAGACGCAGCTTCTCCGCATTAGCGCTCACCTCGTTATAGTCGACAGCGAGGCCGCTATTCAGGATGATTTGGTTGAGCCCATGGAGCGTAGCTCCTCTGAATCCATACCTTTTCGCAAAAGCGGTCAATGGCGCTGTCGCCGAATAGGTGGAACAACAAAGAATCAATTTGTAATTCAGGTAGATCGCTTTCTCAAGGCTCAACTCGGTGCCATCGACTGCCACTGCCTGATCAGGAAGATCCAAATTGCTGCCGCCGGTAATTTTGTAGGCGAACATTTCGCCCCCGGTCAGACCTAACTCGCTCAGGGCGCCCTTTCTCAATCCAAGGTAAAAGACCTCGTATGCTTGGCGTTGAATGGTGAGATCCGGATCTTTTAAAAATCCGAAATCTTTGATTTTGTGAGGGTCTTCCAGATCGATCAAAATGGCCACTCGTTCTCCCGCACTCGGGTTGAATACAGTTTTCAACAAGCGGGTAAGGCTGAATGGCGGAAAGGATTCTGGTACCGTCAGCTTTGTTTGCGCAATCATCAGTAAAATTTCGTTCGCAGGAAAAATTAGTCAAAGAAAGTATCTTGTTTACGTAACCAAGCCGGTTACAGACGCATGGGAAGCCGCCCTGAAGGTGGATTTCCCGGAAGAGACTACAGGCCCAAAGCACAGGCTGCGTCCGGCGCCGATTGAGCGATCAGGCGATCGCTTTGAGCCGCTCTAACCTCGCGTTGCAAGGAACTGCCCAGTGAACTTTCGACACAGCCTGTCAGCCTATGCTACACTGTTTCCTTCTTCGAGTATGTCTTCGGTTTTTGGCGTTCTATTTCGCATAACGACGTGGGGCGAGTCGCACGGGGGCGGCGTTGGAACGGTCGTGGACGGTTGTCCGCCGCGTATTCCTCTGCAGGCAGAGGATATTCAAGTCGATCTAGACCGGCGCCGGCCGGGCCAGAGCGAGATAGTCTCCCCGCGGGATGAGGAGGACAAATGCGAGATCCTTTCCGGTGTTTTCGAAGGCTTAACTCTTGGTACCCCGATCTCGGTCATGGTCTGGAACAAGGACGCACGTCCGGAAGCCTATCGCGAAATGCAATCGGCGTTTCGACCCTCTCACGCCGATTATACCTACCTGGCTAAATATGGCATACGGAACTGGCAGGGAGGCGGACGCGCCTCGGCGCGTGAGACGATCGGTCGCGTTGCAGCAGCCGCGATTGCAAAAAAAGTTCTGCGCCAGTTCTTTCCTGAGTTCGAGATCATCGCCTATGTCAAGGCTGTACATCGAATCGAAGCGAACGTGGATCCCGCAACGGTGGAGTTTTCGGCTGTTGAAGGATCGATGGTGCGGTGTCCTGATCCTGAAGCCGCGGAACGCATGGTCGAACTCATCAAGACGATGCGCAAAGAAGGAAATTCGGTCGGAGGCGTGATCGAGTGCGTGGCCCGCGGTGTTCCTCCGGGCCTTGGGGAACCTGTCT
>JAFAKL010000033.1 GCA_019235445.1 Verrucomicrobiota bacterium
CACTTCGCCGGGGATGTTCGCCGGCGCAATGTCAAAACCAACGACCAGCACAAGCAGCCCGACGGCACCCCACAAACCGAGTCCGACACCGCCCATGCGCGCGCCCATGGCGAGCGCGCCGACGATAACGAGAAATTCGAGGATCAACTTCCAGTCCATACAAGGTAAGAGCTACGGGGGGTTGTATGTGATGACGAACTTTACCTGTTAGCCCGGTGTGCGATTCGCCGCTGCGTACCTGTTGGCGTGGGGATGTTCCAAGCCATGCGGGCACTGCCGCCCGAACCTCTTACCCTGCACCTCTCGCATCGCCTCGTTAAGAATATCGGTACCACTGCCCGATCCGGGAATTCAAGACCATTTCCTTGGCTGGCCCGTCGTTGCCAACACTCCCAACCAGAGCGGGCTTTCAGGATCGACGCGCTTCTTCTGGCTCACGGCCAGTGGAATTGGGATATGCGTGAACGCGCTATTCCAAAAGCCGACGACGAGATTCGTTTTGCCGGCCAGTGCCGCATGCACTGCATTCCTGGCCAGCAAGTCGCAGAGCATTGCGTCGTCGCAGTTCGCTGGAACGCTGCGTACGAAATAACTCGGATCAAAATACTTCACCTCGACCGGGATCCCTGCGCGTTTGAAGTTTATGACGATTTGCTCCTTCAAGTAAACGCCTATGTCCGCATACCGCTTGTTGCCAGAAGCATCCGTTTCCGCCGGAAGTTCCCTGATCAACTCCTGTCCCGCGCCTTCCGCGACTGCAACCACCGCATGCTGTGCCGATTGAAGACGACGCCGGAGGGCCTCAAAAAAACCGTTCTCTCCCTCCAAGACGAACGGCACTTCCGGGATCAGACAGAAATTCACTTCCTGGCTTGCTAATGTGGCTGCGGCGGCGATAAATCCCGCATCGCGCCCCATCAACTTCACCAAGCCGACGCCATGATAGGCGCTCCGCGCTTCGCTGTGGGCACAGTCGAGGATTTCGTGCGCCTTTTCCGTTGCCGTAATCACTCCGAACGTGCGGGAAATATACATCACGTCGTTGTCGATAGTCTTAGGAATGCCGACAACGGCAACGTTAAGACCGCGCTTCGCCACTTCCTTGGCGATGTCTTGAGCGCCGCGCAACGTACCGTCCCCGCCGATGCAAAGCAAGATGTTGATCTTCTGTTCTGCCAGGAAGTCTACCATGCAATCCGTCGGCTGCTTCCCGCGCGATGAGCCAAGCATTGTTCCGCCTTTCTCGTGGATGTCAGATACCGACTGGGGCGTCAGCTCGATCGGTGGGAGCCCGACTCTCGGGTTAAGACCCTCGTACCCATAGCGAATGCCCAAAACTTTTCGCACGCCATAGTTATGGTAAAACTCGAGCACCGCGGACCGAATGACGTTGTTGAGACCCGGACAAACACCCCCGCAGGTCACAACCGCCGCTCTAGTTTCATGCGGTTCGAAGAAGAGCTTTTCCCGGGGACCGGCCTTCTCGAAGTAGACATCGTTGGGCAGATCATTGCCCGTACCAGTCTCGATTTGATACCGGACGCGCGCCTCGTCTGGCACAAACCTGCCGCATCCTTTGCCAGCGCCGCCGACGAGTTGCAGCGGTGATTTGACCCGCCCGGGTCCCAGAATTTCAATTTCTGTTTTTTCCGCCGTTATATTCATGAGTGCGGTTATCGCTGTTGAGACGGCTGGTGTAAAGAACCAGCTAGACAACGGACCTGCGCCTTTAATTAACCTCGCTGCTCACGACACCTTCATAGCGCGCAAAGATGCGAGTCAGGGTGTGCGAGGTTTTGAGCGTCATCTCGGAGGGGTTCTCTGTTGAGCGTAAGAGGATCGTAAAGCTTTTGGCGGAGCAGAAGCGCACAGATAGTCATCGCTGCTGGCTCGGTAATAAATGAGCCGACCAAAGGACGGATGGTCAGCCACCATGCAGCGACCGCCGACCCTCCCAGACTGGCAACTTTGGCCAGACACCTTTCTGTGAAGAACAACACCGGACGAGAACCGGCACGGCCAGGACCACAACGACAAAGACTGGTTCAGCTGCATTTACACTCGACGCGTAACCGACCAATGTTGGCCAGCCTTTAAACAATAGGATGGCGAGGAAAAGCGGGATCAGCCAAATGCCGAAGACGGCCTCGACTTCGCCCAGGAAATGGAACAACTGGGCTCGAAACTGCAGATGGTCTCTCCGCTTGGAGATCTGGTCATCAGCGGGAGCCCTCTTTTCCGCTTCCTCGAGGTGATGGAATTGGTGCTCAAGGCCATGCGCGATATGCATCAGCTTTGCAGCGAGAAAAGTGTGAGCGATGGCAGCCACGAAGATCAGAGTTCCGAACAGATTGAATGAATCGCTTTGAATTCGATGGCCGAGCTTGGCAAAGATGCCAGGCATCTGCTCGTCGTGGTATTCTTCCAGGGGCTTGGGAAAATCGAGTTTTGCTCCACTCGCGGGGCTGTGAGTCCAGGTTGCACCAGACCGAGGAAAAGAACGGTCAAAGCTAGTGTCCTATTTCGGGCACAGGAGTGCTAGAATCGAGCAAATTGGTTTCATGTTGGGAGTCTGGGTGAGAATCGAATTCGGCCTGTCTTTTTCAAAACAAAGGCTTTTGCGGATAAAAGTGTTCCCAATTTTTCCAGCAGAGCTGTGTTGACACTGTTCCCTTGGTTTTGGGATCAATGCACTGGTTAAACCATGAAAGTAAAGAACAGATATGAGTACATTAGTTGTCGTCGGTTACGATGAACCCTTCAAAGCGGAGGAGGTTCTTCTTAAGCTGAGGAAGTTGCAAAGGGAATACTTGCTCGATCTGGAAGACGCAGCGGTGGCCATCAAAGACGAGCGCGGCAAAATCAAGCTGCACCAGACCCTTAATCTAACCGCGGCCGGCGCTGTCAGCGGCGGCTTTTGGGGGTCGCTCATTGGCCTGATCTTCCTCAATCCCCTGCTGGGATTTGCCGTGGGTGCGGCAACTGGCGCCATCTCAGGGGCGCTTACCGATCTGGGAATCAACGATGATTTCATGAAAGAGCTGGCCGCAACGATGACTCCCAACAGTTCCACTCTCTTCGTGCTGGTGAGGAAATCCACACCCGACAAGGTCCTGGACGAGTTGACCGGCACGGGTGGTCGGATTTTGAAGACATCGCTCTCACACGAGGACGAAGCCAAACTGCAAGCTGCCTTGAGCGCAGGAGCACGGGAGGGAGTGAAAATATAATTTGCCGCTCACACGGTTTGCGCTCGGAATGGAGGACCAGAGGCGATATTCGCCGCACGATTATCGAGAACGGGGGCCGAGAACGATCTTAAGGCTCGGTAATCCGCCGATGACGTAACAATTGCCGGGCGTGGGTTTCGGCACGCGCGAAAACGACCTTGTATACCTCACAATAGGGGTCCTTCACCATCATTGTACCTCGCGCGCTGTACGTGCACAGGGCAACCACCATGGCAGATGGAGAGATATCGGCAGGAAAGGCAGTCTTCGTCCTCGACGAGTCGCTTCGGCCGGTCGACAAAGTCGCGTCGTGCGCGGCTGGTCTTGAGCATCTGCGTCAGGTTGCTCGACGTGCTCGACCTAGCGTTTTCCAGGAGCTAGGGGTGCGCCGGAATAGGAGCTAGCTCGCCCCGCGCGACTTTTCTTGATAGTCGTCCCAGGAAAGCGTGTTCCGTCCCGTCTCCACACTCAGCATCGAGATGCATCCCTGCACGGGACAAACCAGCGCGCAGAGATTGCAGCCCACACACGATTCTTCGACGATTTCGGGGATTGGCTTCCCAGGCACCCGGCCCGGCCCGAGCCCTAATCCGTTGGGTGCGATCAGTCGTATCGCTTGATGGGCTCCGTCCTCACAGGCGATGTGACAAAGGTTGCATCCGATACATCGATCGTAGTTGATCCTTGCGATTCGTTTATAGTTCAGATCGAGATATTTCCATTCCTTGATGCGGCTGACGGCACGTCCGCGCAACGAATCGACTGAACAAATGCTCTTGGAATCGAGATAATTGCCGAGCCCATCGATCAGATCCTCCACGATGCGAAACCCGTAATGCATCACCGCCGTACAAACCTGTAGACTCGTCGACCCGAGAGCAATAAATTCCGCGGCATCCCGCCAGGAGGCGATGCCGCCGATACCCGAAATGGGAAGCTGAATCTCCGGATCGTCGGCACACGCTTGGACCATCTGCAGAGCAATTGGTTTCACGGCCGGCCCGCAATAGCCGCCGTGCGAACTGAATCCGCCGACAAAGGGTTCGGGAACCCATGTATCGAGATTGACCTGCGTAATCGAATTGATGGTGTTAATCAGCGAGATGGCGTCGGCGCCGGCGCGTTTTGCCGCCCTGGCCGCCGTCGTGATGTCCGTGATATTCGGAGTCAGCTTTGCTATCACCGGTTTCCGAGCTGCTTCCATCACCCAACCAACTATGGTTTCAATGACCCCGGGATTCTGGCCAACGGCGGAGCCCATGCCGCGTTCGCACATGCCGTGCGGGCAGCCGAAGTTCAGTTCTATCCCGTCCGCCCCCGCGTCTTCGCTCCGTTTGATGAAATCGTGCCAGTCTTCGCGTGTCTCGACCATCAGGGAGGCGATGAGCGCCCGGTCAGGCCAGAGTTTTTTCGTCTCAGCAATTTCACGAAAATTAGTTTGCGGAGAACGATCGCTGATCAGCTCAATATTGTTAAAACCCGCCATCCGCGTTCCGCCAATATCAATCCCTGAATAGCGTGACGACACATTCACGATCGGTTCGCCAATCGTTTTCCATACCACTCCGCCCCAGCCGGCTTCGAAGGCCCGATGCGCTTGATAGGCTGTATTCGAAGGAGGACCGGAGGCGATCCAAAATGGGTTGGGGGATCGGATTCCGGCAAAGTCGATTGAAAGATCAGCCATGTTGTTCTGCCTCGCTAAAGTAGAGTTTTTCGAGCTCATGAGCGCGAATCGGTGCCTCTAAACCTGAACCGCTCGGCTCGCCATTTACCCCCAGGCGGGATGGTTGCCGGGCAACCGGCATATTCGATTGGCCAAGATAAGCGTGGATTCCGCGAGCAGCTTTTTTCCCTTCGCCGACCGCATTGACAACTTCCCGGCCACCATTCGCGCAGTCGCCGCCGGCAAACAGGTGGGGTATAGACGTCTGACCGGTCGCAGGGTTGCGTTCAATCACGCCGCGCTGATCGAGACGCAGGGCCGGAAAGTTCTGCGTGAGCCAGGCCGATTGTTTGGATTGGCCGACCGCTTTTAATACCATGTCCGCGGGTTCGGTGAATTCAGAGCCGGGAATCAACTTTAATTCCCCTTTTTTGCTAGTCTCCGTCCGGACGAATTTCACCGCGCATACCTGACCCGCTTCATCCCCGATCAACTCGATCGGAGCGACGTTGAAATAAAACGTCGCGCCGTCGCGTTGGGCCAATTCGTATTCGAAATGGTACGCCGGCATTTCGGTCTCGGACCGTCGGTAAGCTACGATCGCTTTCGCTGCACCCAGACGCTTAGCCTGGGTCACTGCATCGATTGCTGTGTTGCCGCAGCCGATAACAATCACCGAATTGCCAACCGCGACTTCGTGCAGCGGATGCGAGTGAATTTCTTCGATAAAATCAAGGGCATCAGACACTCCGTGAAGCTGTTCTCCAGGAATCCGGAGAGCCTGCCCTTCACCCAGGCCGATTCCGATGAAAAGCGCCTCAAATTCTTGTTGCAGGCGCGTCGCGGAAATGTCGCGGCCGACTTCAATGCCGCATCGGATCTCGACCCCCAGCCGCTCGACCGTCGCCACTTCCCGAAGGCTGATCTCGGGCTTCATCTTATAATAGGCGATGCCATAGGTATTCAGGCCTCCCGGCCAGGGCTTCCTCTCAAAGATCACCACACTGTGTCCGAGTTGTGCCAGTTCTGCCGCGCATCCGAGGCCGGCTGGTCCGGCGCCAATCACCGCGATCCGCTTCCCGGACTTCCGCACAGGGGATTTCAGCACATCTAGCCCGCGTTCGTACACATAGTCGGTGGCGAATCGTTGGAGACGCCCGATCTTGATCGGGTCCCGTTGACGGTCGACCAGGACACATGCCCCTTCACACAAAACTTCCGTGGGGCAAACCCGAGCGCAACTTGCTCCCAGGATGTTCGCCGAAAGGATGGTTCGTGCAGAACCGACGATATTTCCGGTTTCTATTTTCTTGATGAACGAAGGGATATCAATTCCGGTTGGACATGCCATGATGCAGGGAGCGTCGAAGCAGAATAGACAGCGAGACGCCTCTACAGAAGCTTCTTGTGGGGTATAAGGCGTTTGCAGCTCGCCCATTTTTTCAGCCACCGCTTGAGCAGGAAGTTTTGCCGAGAGATTCATGCGTTGCATCGTTGAAAACAGGTCGATCAAGAACTTAACGGGTCCTTTTCACCAGCTGCGAAAGCGTCACGGCGATCACTAGAGCGCCACCATAGAACAGGTTCTGGACGAACGTCTGAACTCCCTGAATGGTGACTCCGCTGATTCCGAAAGCGAGAAAATAAACAGCAATAACCGAACCCCAAGGGTTGAACCGCCCCGGCGCGATACTGGTAGATCCGAAGAACGCGGCCGCCATCCCGGGCAGGAGATAGGTGAGCCCGGAACCTGGGTCGGCTGCTCCAGTTGTTCCCGAGTAAAGAATTCCAGCAAATGCGTTCAGCACTCCTGCCCAAATGAGAGCGGTTCGTTGCACTCGTTCCACTTTGATTCCGGTCAACCTGGCGACCTGAGGTGACCGACCTACGAACAAGAGTTGGCGCCCGATGGCCGTGAAATCCATCACATACCACAGGACGATGCAGGTAATCAGTCCGTAGTAAAATTCGAATGGGATGCCGAACAACCGGTAAACCGCCACCAGATGCACTAACAGATCCGAAACCCCGCTGATGGTCTGGGAGTCGCTTATCCAAAGGGTGAGTCCGTTGAGTATCGTTCCTACGCCCAACGTGACGATGAGGGAATTGAGCCCGACTTTAATGATAAAGAAACTGTTTACCCAACCCACTGTGAATCCGACTCCAAGCGCAGCCAACAGCGCCCATCCGATCGGCACGCCCAGGTTAACATTCAGCACCGCAATCAGCATATTGCAGAAGACGAGAACGCTCGCCGCCGACAAATCGTACATATCCGTGGCGAGCGTGATCACTAGCGACAGCGTCAAGACAACCAGAACGGCCTGCGATCCAAGCACAGCCGAAACATTGGACCAGGTCAGAAAACGCCCGGGAGCCGCTGCGTTAAAGACCAGCAGCAGAAGGATAAACGCTCCTATTAACCCATACCTTTCAACCTGCACGCTTAGCTTGCCGAACGAGGAGGTATTTTGTTTCATAGGTGGCCCCGTTTCGTCTTTTTTCGATGTCCACTTCGGCTTATCCCACGTGACATCGTTGAGCAATCGCGTCTTTGGTCAGTTGTGTTCCGGCCAACTCTTCCACAATCTTCCCATGGCTGAAGATCAGTACCCGGCTGCAAAGTGTGGCCAGTTCCTCATAATCGGAACTGGCACAAAGAATCATCGTCCCGCTGGCCGCCTGTTCCTTTAAGATGCGATAGATCTGCTGGCGAGCGCCCACATCCACCCCTTGGGTCGGTTCATCCAATAAGATTATCCTGGGATTGGTCTGCAGCCATTTGGCTAAAAGAATCTTCTGCTGATTTCCACCGCTGAGATTCCCAACTCGGTTCTCGGGATCTGCCGGCCGAACATCGAAGTCCCGCACCAGATCTTTTGTGGCCCTCTTCAATTTTGCATGTTGAAGACGCCAGGGCCCGAAGCGCTTCAGAACCGGCAGCGAAATATTTTCGACAATGGTCAATTCTTCCACGACGCCCTCGCCTCGCCGATCGACCGGGATTAACGCGATTCCCTTTTCGACTGCTCCCGCCGGATTAAGGTCGGTGAGAGAACAGGAGATCTTCCCTATCTTCAAAATGCCTCCAGCCGCTTGGATCGCACCAAACAGCAAAGAGGGAACTTCTGTAAATCCCGATCCTAAAAGACCGCTCATTCCCACGATCTCGCCTTCTCTGATCTCAAAAGAAATGCCGTGAACATATTCACCGGTAAGCCCCGTTACCGCGATCGCTGGTGCTGCGTTCGGCAATTTTCGCGGTCCAGAAGCGTTTCCGCTCTCCATCGATAATGGATGGCCGATGATCTGCTCGATCAGGTCAGCCTTCGATACTTCTTTTGAAAGAAAGGTGCCAACCACCGTCCCATCTCGAATCACGGTGACCCGGTCCGTGAGGGCGAGGACTTCGTCCAGATCGTGCGAAACGAACAACACACTGGAGCCTTGGGCTTTGATGCGTCTGGCCAAGGTAAATAATCGTTCAACGTCCGTTCTGGCTAAAAATGGGGTGGGCTCGTCAAGAACGAGCAACCCTCTTCTTTGCTCTACAGCCTCCGCTGCACCCAAGTTTTTTGGATAAGACCCTGCAAAATCAGAGGCGTTTGCCGCATTGAAAGCAGCTGGAATAGCCCGAAGGCCGGCCTGGCTTTTTCTCATCCCATCCATGGCGCGCAGGATGGCCAGAAGGGCGCGCGAACCGATATCTACTGCTTCGATCTTCATCAGTGGATCGAGGTCGAGATCAAATTCTTCCAGAAGCTCTTTAGCCGCGCGGATTTCCGCTTTCCACGAGATAAACCATCTCGGGCTGAGACAGAGATCGCTGACGCGAAGATTCTCTAGAACCGTGAGTGAGGGGATGAGGGCCAGGTCCTGGTGCACGAAGCTGATGCCATATCGGCTGGAATCACCCGGACGCCACGGTAAGCGCACGGGCGCTCCGTCGATCGAAAGCTTGGAACCGGCATCTGGCTCGTAAAAACCGGCCAGGACCTTGATCAGAGTAGATTTGCCGGAACCATTCTCCCCCACCAATCCATGAATTTCCCCAGCCAACACCTCCAGGGAGACCTTGTTCAACGCTCGCGTGGCCCCGAACGTTTTGGAGAGCGCGGTGAACGACAGCCGCGCCGGAATCTGATTCACCGATGCGACTTCGCGCCGTTCGTCCTCGCTGATCATCGAACACCCCAACTCGTCATTTCTCCAGGCTCCAGAGCTTATGAAAGCCGTTCACGTACTCGGTTCCGTACCCCGTATTAGGTTTTGGGGGATGGCCGGCGCTATCGGCATTGGTTGAATCAAAGATATGGACCGGCGTGTGCGGATCTTTCACCGGCTCCAGACCGCCTACGACGCGCATCTCCGCGTCCATGATGCCGCGCGCAGACCAATCGAGACTCTCTCCAACATCCATATCGACCTTACCCTGCTGAACGTACCCTATCACGAACGGAGTCCCGTTGAACGAAGTGATTTTAACTCGATCCGATGCGCCGGTGAGCGTGATCGCCGGGACCACGAACTGGGTCATACTATCGTAGACCGGAATGATGAAATTCAGCTCCGGATTGCCTTGGATCGCGGACTGCACGGCGGGTTGGATTTTGCTGGCCCAGTCGGTGATCGGCACATTGACGTAAACCACCTTGGCATCTGGAAATAGAGCAAACTCCGCCTTCATCGAGTCCACCATGGCAGCCGTGGAAAAAACTTCATCCGAGGTGATCACCAGGACATTGGGTTTTCCGTTCGTTCTCACAACGGCCCACTCCGCCAAGAGGCGTGCCCCAGTCTCATAGTCGCTGGGCACATTCGAAGTCAGATAAGGTACGACCGTCTGTTTTATTCCGCTGTAATGGGATGAAACGACCTTCACGCCTGCCTGTTTAGCAAGGTCGATCTGCGTCTTCAGAATCCGCGGGTCCGCGCCCGCCAGCAGATCAATCAAATCGTACTTCTGAGACACTGCATAGTTCATTCCGTTCTGCCACTCCGGTATAAGTCCCTGATTTTTCCATTCCATAAATTTAAACCCGACCTCTTTGGAGACGTTGGCAAAGGCCTGCTCCAAGGTCGTAATGAAGGGAATCGAGCTGGAGACGGGGATGCTGATGATGCCCTTGCCATGCATCACCTTTTGCGCATCGAACGCCGGACCGGGCGGCACAAATTTCGGCAAGATTTTGTAGGTTTCAATATCCTTTCGGATCGCTTCAAGATCGGCCGATTGCGCCGGCTCGAAACGGGCGATCGAGAAACAAACAAGAACGGTGAGACAAAAGTATTTGGCTTCAGTTTTCATGGATGAAAATGGTTCGTGCTCTAATTAAGGCAGAAAAGGTTTAATTTTCTCTTCGCTGTGCTGCTCATTGCCTCCCTATCCAGGCCATCGTCTTGGTCGCCAGGCGATCAAGCGCTTGAACGGCCAGCGCAATATGGTCCTCTTTGGTGTTCTCGATTTTGTTGTGGCTGATCCCCCGCAGGGATTGGACGAACAACATCACAGTCGGTATGCCGGCCCGGGCGACCTCGGCAGCGTCATGGAGCGGACCCGATGGCATTCGATAAGAGACACCCGCCACTTCCTCAAGGGCCTGTTCGCAAAGTTCAATCAAGGCGGGATGAAAAGGAACGGGTTCGATGCTCCAGATGCGAGACCATTCCACCGCGCAATTCTCCTCCAAGGCAAAACGCTCACTCGCTTCGCGTGCTTCCTTCAGCATACTTGCCAGTACTTCTGCATCCAGATCACGCTGGTCGAGAGCTGTCTCGCAGCGCCCCACCACGGCCGTGACAATGCCAGGAAAGGTTTTGACGCTCCCCATGGTGCAAACCGCGTCCGGATGTTTGCTGGCGATCGGTCGAATTTCAAGTGCCAGCTTGGCTGCCGGCGCAAGAGCATCGCGCCGCGCGCCCATCGGTGTAGATCCGGAATGTGCTTCCTCGCCGCGGAAAGTCACGGCGTGGCGCTCAACGCCTTTGGTTCCCAGGACAACGGCGAGCGGCAGAGCCAGTCGCTCCAGGATGGGACCTTGCTCGATATGCAATTCAAGATAGGCCGCCGCGTCCCGGCGCTCGTGCGTTGCCTCTCCAATGAAATCGATGTCAACGCCGCATTTTTTCAACGCATCTTCCAGTCGCACCCCATGGCTATCTGTGCGCGAACGGTCCGACTCAATGGACGCCGTGCCCGCAAAGGCCGACGATCCGAAAAGACTGCGCCCGAATCTGGCCCCTTCTTCGTCAGCCCAGTCCACCAGGCGGATAGTCACCGGAGGAGGACCCACGCTTTCGTCAATGACGCGTCGCAGCACCGCGAAGCCTGCCAGGACACCCAGCGCGCCATCCAGCCAGCCGCCATTGGGAACGGAGTCCAGGTGGCTGCCGAGAATCAGACACTTTTCCGACCTTCCCTGTAAAGTCACCCAATGGTTGCCAGCTGCATCATAATGATGTTCCACGGGCAAGCCTTCCAGCTTGGATTCAAACCATCTTCGCGCTTGCAGCCAGGTATCCGTCCAGGCTACTCGCTGCGCGCCCTCAGCGTTGGCAGTAAGCTCGCGCAGTTCCTTCAGCAGCCTTAGCGTCTCGATCCCATTCGCCTGCATATTGTTCCTCCAGCTAACACATGGGCGCTCGACGCAGGAGTTGCCCGCGACCTTTCTCTCCGACAAAGCTGCCGTCGCGAACTTGTACCTTCCCGCGCACCGTAACGACTGCCGGTCGCCCTTCTACTGCGAATCCTTCAAAGCCGCTGTAATCGTTGTTGATGTGGTGGGTGCGAGCGGAAATCGTTCCTCGGTAGGTTGGGTCGAAAAGGACGAGATCGGCATCACTTCCGGCGGCAATGGTGCCTTTGCGAGGGAACAGCCCAAACAGTTTCGCCGGACGCGTGCTCAGGGCGTCGACGAAACGGTGGAGGTCCATACGCCCGCGATTGACGCCATGCGTATACATCAGACTGACGCGATCCTCGATACCCGGTATGCCATTCGGAATCAGGGTGAAGGCATCCCGTCCGAGGAGTTTCTGCTCGTTGTCAAAAGGGCAATGGTCCGTGGCCACGGTGTCGATCAGGCCCGCGGCAACTGCACTCCAAAGCGCCGCCTGATTCCTTTTGTCCCGCAAGGGCGGAGACATCACGTGCTGCATTCCCTCCAGACCGGCCCGCTCCGCCGCAGTTTTGTCCAGGAGGAGATGCGGCAAGACGCACTCGATGGAGAGCCTCACGCCACGCGATTTCGCCTCGATTGCCGCCTTTAGTGCAGGCGCACAGGAGAGATGAACGACGTAGCCGCTGGCGCCCGTATTTTCCAGAAAGCTAGCGAAACGGGCCGTGCCTTCCGCTTCGACCGACTCTGGGCGACTGGGCTCATGCCATTCTGGACCTGTTTTGCCCTCGGCCAGCAATGCTTGTTGCAGACGGCTGATCAGTTCAGCGTTCTCGCAATGAGCGGCGACAATGACCCCCAGTTCCTTCGCCAGAGTCAAAGCTTGAAACATCTCGCTGTCGTCCACGCCGAAAAAGTTTTTGTAAGACAGAAAAATTTTGAAGGAAGTGGTTCCGTCGCGCACAATCTCGCGCAGCTGGGTCTCGGTGTTCTGATCAAACCGGCTCACGGTCATATGGAAGGCGTAATCACACGCGCTCCGGCCATCCGCTTTTTCCTTCCACAAGTTGTACCCCGCGAAGGCGTCCTCAGTCCGGCTCGGACAGCACATCTCAATGAACGTTGTTGTGCCGCCGAGGAGCGCTGCGACGCTGGCTGTTTCATGCGTATCTTTGGCAAAAGTCGCCATGAAAGGCAGATAGATGTGAACATGAGGATCGATGAATCCAGGGAAGATCCACTTCCCGGTGGCGTCGATGATTTCCGTTCCCGGCGGGACAGATAGATCCGCGCCGATCCTGGTGATCGTTTGATCCTCAACGTAGATCTCGGCTCGATAACGAGCATCCGAAGTGACGACTTCGCCGCCGCGAATCAAAAGACCCATATGAAGCAAGACCTGTTATCTTCGCCCCTGGAGGATGTCAATTCCCGATGATTTCTTTCGAAAAATCCGCCGAGAGCCCATAGCATAGGCTTCCCAGCCTGTGTCGGAAGTTCGCGGCGGGTGGCCTTGTGGGAAAGGCTGCCGGCGGCGTGGGACACAGGCTGGAAGCCTATGCTATTTTTGGTTGACTCTGATCGGGCGTGTTAACCGAAGATCGAAAAAAGTTAAGAAGTTCTGCTTTGCTTACTTTTCGAGGGTCAGAGATTCAAAGCTGGCAGTCGGGTGTCGAAAGCTTAGCAGGAGTGATCCAGCTGGATCTTAACGGTCTGCTCCACTTCCCGGTGGCGTCGATGATTTCCGTTCCCGGCGGGACAGATAGATCCGCGCCGATCCTGGTGATCGTTTGATCCTCAACGTAGATCTCGGCTCGATAACGA
>JAFAKL010000037.1 GCA_019235445.1 Verrucomicrobiota bacterium
AATCATGACCTCCAAAATCAGGTCGAACGTCATCGGACCCGAACCTTTCAACAGGAATACCTAGCGTTTCTAAAGCGGCATGAACTCCGTTTCGACGACAAATGACTTCGACCGTCCCTCCGGGACGGGAGCTCTCTGCATCGGTACACCCAGGCACTTCGTGCCTGGCTACGACCAGCCTGTCCCTCCGGGACAAAAGCCATTCGCCCATCGAAGGGCTTTGATTAAGTTAGCGCTTATGGGGCTCCGCCCCAGGCTGCAATTGGTGCGCGCTTCCAGCGCGTCGTCCTCGATCGGTGTACGCCAAATGCCCCGCCTGTATTCCTGTCGCGTTCACGGCGTCCGATCTTCATTCGCTGGCACTGACAACTTGCCTCAGGATGAATGGTAGAATCCCTCCGTGCCGATAGTAATCGACTTCGATCGGGGTATCGATTCTTACAATCAACGGCACCTTCTCGGTCTCTCCGTTTTTCCGCCTTATCTCCAAAGTCACTTCCTGCCGCGGCCGAATCCCGTTACCGAGACCAAGAACAGTGTAGGTTTCCGATCCATCCAGATTCAAGCTCGCAGCATTGACTCCATCGCGGAATTGCAACGGCAGAACCCCCATCCCGACGAGATTGCTGCGGTGGATTCTTTCAAAACTCGCGGCTATGACCATTTTCACACCCAGCAATCGAGTGCCCTTTGCGGCCCAATCCCGGCTGGATCCGGTGCCATATTCATGTCCGGCGATGACGACCAAAGGCTTCTGTTCTTGCTGGTAGCGCATAGCGGCGTCGAAAATGGACATCTGCTCGCCGCTGGGGTGATGGATGGTCACCCCTCCTTCTACTCCCGGCACCATCAAATTTTTAATCCGCACATTCGCGAAGGTGCCGCGCGTCATGACCCGATCGTTCCCGCGCCGGCTGCCATAGCTGTTAAAATCGTTCGCTTGGACCCCACGGTCGATCAAATATTTCCCTGCTGGCGACGTCTTCCTGATCGCTCCCGCCGGCGAGATGTGATCCGTAGTCACGGAGTCCCCAAAGATACCCAATGGCCGGGCGTTTCGGATCTCGGCGATTTCACCGATCTCCAGCGAGAAATCTTCGAAGAAGGGCGGTTCCTGGATATAATCACTTTTCGCATCCCAGGCATAAAGGTCACCTTGCGAGGAGGCGATCTCATTCCATTTCGGATTTTGACTTGCAAAATCGGAGTAGAGTTGCCGGAAGGCTTCAGGCCTCAAGGCAGACGCCATCGCATGATGGATTTCCTCCAACGTCGGCCACAGATCCTTGAGATAGACCGCCTTTCCTTCGTTGTCGGTGCCGATCGGTTCACGGCCCATATCGATATCCACTCGTCCGGCTAGCGCAAAGGCAACCACCAGCGGAGGCGACATGAGAAAGTTCGCTTTGATGCTCTGATGGATTCGTGCCTCGAAGTTTCGATTGCCCGAAAGAACGGCCGCAGCGACGAAATCGTTTTCCATTACTGCCTCTTCGATGTTGGGATGGAGCGGACCTGAGTTGCCGATACAGGTTGTGCAACCGTAACCGACAATATTAAACCCTAGCTGATCCAGGTAGCGCTGTAGATCGGTTTTCGCAAGATAGTCGGTCACCACGCGTGAGCCAGGAGCCATCGACGTCTTAACGGTCGGATTCACCTTCAATCCCTTCTCTATCGCTTTCTTGGCCAGCAATCCGGCCCCCAGCATAACACTTGGATTGCTCGTATTAGTACAACTCGTGATCGCTGCGATCAACACGCTGCCGTGTCCTACTTCACCTGATTTGCTGCCGCTCGCTGGGACATCCCCAGGATGGGTACCATTCACCGAAACCGTAGTCCGCCTGGCCAGAAGTTCCTCACTTTTTCCGTACCCCCCTTCGGTGACCGGTTTGACCAAGAGCCCCCGGAACGTCTGGCCCAGCTCGGCCAGATTGATCCGGTCTTGCGGACGTTTCGGACCCGAAACGCTCGGATTCACTGTGGCCAGGTCGAGATCGATGTCCACGCTATATTCAATCTCGCCTTTCTTCGGCATGCCAAACATTCCCTGTGCCCTGAAGTAATTCTCAAATCGCTGGCATGCGTCTTCCGAACGCCCCGTCGTTCGAAAATAGTTAATTGATTCACTGTCTACCGGAAAGAAACCCATCGTCGCTCCATACTCCGGAGCCATATTGCCAATGGTCGCGCGATCAAAGAGCGGCAACGACCCTGCTCCTTCGCCATAGAATTCTACAAATTTGCCAACCACCTTTCGTGCGCGGAGCAACTGGGTCACGTGCAAGGCGAGATCGGTTGCCGTGACCCCCTCCCGCAGGCGACCCCTCATGTGCACGCCGACTACCTCCGGTGTTAAAAAATAGACGGGTTGGCCAAGCATTCCCGCCTCCGCCTCGATCCCACCAACGCCCCACCCGACGATGCCAAGGCCGTTGATCATTGTCGTATGCGAATCGGTTCCGACCAGGGTATCGGGGTAAAAAATTTCCCCACGTTCAGTCATCGAGCTCAAAACGCCTTTTGCCAGGTACTCCAAATTAACCTGGTGCACGATCCCTATCCCTGGCGGTACGACACCGAAGGTTTTGAAAGCTTGCTGGCCCCATTTCAGAAATTCGTAGCGCTCCCGGTTACGCTTGAATTCCATGTCCAAGTTCATGCCAAGTGCTTCGGGAGATCCAGCAAAGTCGACCTGCACCGAGTGATCAACAACCAGATCGACCGAGACCAGCGGCTCGATGATGTTCGGGGCCTTATTCAGTTTTGCCACCGCCGCTCGCATCGCTGCCAGATCCACCAAGAGGGGGACACCCGTAAAATCCTGAAGAACGATCCGCGCAACGACAAACGGGATCTCTTCTTGGGCCGGCTCTCTGGCGTTCCAATTCGCTAACTCCTCGACGTCCTTCTCGGTCACCTTTTTCCCATCACAATTCCGGAGTACAGATTCGAGGATAATCCGGATGCTGACAGGTAACCGGGAGACTCTTCCGATGCTGGCTTCCTCCAGAGCCGGGAGCGAATAGTACAAACCTTTTTTACCTCCGCCGGCGTCGAAAGAGCGAATCACATTATTCGGGATCATAGGTTAAATTAAGTTAGTTCAATGAGTTTCGCCTTGATGGCATCGAAATTCGGTAATTGCCTCGGATTATCGGAGCTTTCCGCATATTGAATGACTCCATTCCGGTCTATAATAAAGGCCGAGCGCTTTGCCACACCACTCAACGGCAAGCCGCGTTCGGGCGCAAAGCTCTCGTATGCGACACCATACGCCCTTGCCACTGCATGGTCGTAATCACTCAAGAGCGGCACGGTGATCAGCTCTTTTTGTGCCCAGGCTTCCAGAGCAAAAGGGCTATCGCCGCTGATTCCGTACACCTGAGCATTGACTTCCTGGTAGGCTGTGAGCCCGGCACTCGTTTCACACAACTCCGCCGTGCATACACCAGTGAACGCCATCGGGAAGAACAGTAACAGCGTATTCTTTTTTCCGAAATTGTCGCTCAGCTTGACCAGTTTAGGACCCTCAGGGGTCTTGGAACTGAGTGAAAAATCCGGAGCCTTGGTTCCAATTGAAATAGCCATATTGATTTTCTCAGGAGACAGGAGTCAGGAGTAAAGGAGCCAGGAGACAGGAGTCAGAAAACAGGAGTTCAGAAGTTCCGGAGCCAAAGCACCCCGAATCATCCACGTCGTCCGTGAGTAATTTTGAAGAACGATCGCCCTCCTGAACTCCTGCATTCCTAAACTCCTGTCTCCTGTCTCGTGTCTCAACTATAAGAATGCCCGGAATCCCGGTCAATCGTGCTTGTGAAATCTTGCCATTTTTCAGATCTGTGGGCCCGTCCGGGCTGTGGGAGCACAAGAGCAAAGGCTTTGTCGCTTCAGCTGCATGCGGTGGGGATGCCGCCGGGGTTCGAAAACAGAGGCGAGACGCCTATGAAAACACGTCGATGGACCCATGTATGCTCCCTAAGTCGGGTGAAACTGGGGCGGGACGTGGCGAACGGGCAACGACGCAGACGAACCCCTTTTTCCGGCGTTGCTCTCTTCTCACGTACGAAATGAAGTATGCTCGTCGCTCGCGCCTTGAAAATCGGCCAAATCGCCGTCGGCGGTATGCCTCCCCCTTATGAGGCGATGCGCCATTTGCAATAAAGTCGTTAGTGCAACTTCGCTTTCGGGTGATAGTTAACCGTGAAACAGCCAGAGGTGCCGGCAGAAAGAGCAAGAACCGATGAGCAGCTTCTGGATGAACTCCAGCGTCGCGCCGTTCTGTACTTTTGGGAAAAGGCCGATCCAGGCACTGGATTGGTTAATGATCGCGCCAATAACTTTGAGCCGGACCATTATACTGCCGCGTCCACTGCCGCCACAGGCTACGGGCTGGCGGCGCTGCCGATCGCGGTGGAACGCGGCTGGTTAAGCCGCAATGAAGCCGCGGCCCGGGCCCGCACCACGCTTCGCTTCTTGTTCTCTATGCCCAATGAGCATGGGTGGATGGTTCACTTTGTCGACAAGCGAAATGGTCAGCGCCTTTGGGGAAGTGAATTTTCCAGCTTAGACACGGCTCTCCTTCTGGCTGGCGCCATTGTTTGTGGCCAATATTTTAGCCGCGATCCCTCGACCTTCGACATTTCGGTGCTAGCCGATGCCCTTTATCGAAGAATAGATTGGTGGTGGATGCTTACGAACAATGGCACTCGACCTGATAAGAACGTCCTCTCCCACGGTTGGAAGCCTGAGACTGGTTTCATAAGCTATGACTATGGTGCCTACGACGAAGCGATCCTGCTTTACTTGCTCGGCCTCGGCGCGCCAGTCAACCCTCTGCCAGAGAGGACATGGCCAGCCATTGAGCGTCCCCTGCAAATCTACGGCTCCACTGAGGCCCTCAAGGCAGGGCCGATCTTCGTCCACCAGATGCCGTCCGGATTCTTCCTTTTTCGTAATCAGCGCGACAGGCTCGGCTTTGACTATTGGGTCTCTTCGACGAATGCGATGAAGATACAATACCAGTACTGCGCTGACCGGGCTCCAGAGGTCCAGACCTACGCGCAGGGCTTCTGGGGGCTTAATGCCAGCGATGGTCCGGACGGTTACGCTGCCTATGGAGTGATAGACAGTCCCGCCAATGGCACCATTTCACCGACCGGTGCAATCTCGGCCATTCTGTTTGTCCCAGCGCTGGCCCTCTCCATTGCTCGCTTGCTTTATAGCAGGACTGAATACCCTCTTTGGGGTATTTACGGCTTCGTTAACGCGTTCAATATCGACCGCAACTGGTTCGACCGCGATGTTATCGGGATCGATCTCGGGATGGCGCTCCTCTCGATCGAGAATTACAGAAGCGGTTTAATATGGGCACTAATGAATAACTCCCCTTCTGCCGCGCGCACATGGCGGGCAGCCGGTTTTCATCTAACGTTTGAAGCGGACCCCCGGCCGGTTCGCCGTGCGGAAACCGAGGCAGCACTGGGATAGATCGTTAGAAGGCCCTTCATTGGACTGGTATTTGTCTGGAATGCAATAATTCAGACTCTTTTTCTTGGGATTGCACTGAAAGATTGCACTGAAAATTAGTACTGTTGCTTATTCTTCCTTTCTGCTTCCATATACGTCAGACGAATGTTATTCGGTATCGCTGGTGTCAGATTTTTAATTTTTGAGGTGCGGTTAGCCGTGAGAATCTTCTGTTTCCCGCCTCTGACGGCCTTAACGAAGACTGCCATAGCTCTAATCCTACCCAATTAAATAAAAGTTTTTGCGTGCTTACGAGAACCGAGTAATGTTAGCGATCCATCTAATTAATTAAATGAGCTCAGTGCACTTATCATCGAAGACCTTTGCGCAGGCCGCAGAAATAGCGGAAAAAATTGAATCACTCGAAAAACAACTCGGCCAATTGCTCCAGGGAGGGGAACCGGCCGCGGAAGAACAGAGCACTTCAAAACCGGCACCGAAGCGTAGGGTCTCTACGCCAAAGAAGGCCGAACCTTCTGCTCCTCCTAAGGCTGGCGAAGAAGGAAGGGGAACGCTACGACCTGCGGTGGTCGCAATCTTGAAGAAGAGCAAAACTCCTCTGAAGACTGCGGATATATACGACGCCCTGGTGGCCCAAGGGTATAAGTTCACCTTTAAAGAAGCGAAAAAAGTTCTAGGAATTCGCCTCTACAAAATGTTAGGCGTCCAACCATTGGGTGGTGGACTTTTCAAGGCAAAGTAAGTCCAG
>JAFAKL010000029.1 GCA_019235445.1 Verrucomicrobiota bacterium
GACGCCCGGTCCGGCAAAATTCTGGGTGTGCAAACGGAAAGACCTGAGGACCAGGCTGAAGAGCCGTCGCAGACCCATTAGTGCACCGAAATAACCAAGATGGTTTCGCTTCTATTTGCGGGTTGCGCCAGCCTGCGAAAATACTCATAAAGTGACGAATGTTTTCGCACGTCGTGATTTTTTGGACTGATCCCTCCAATCCGAACGCTACGGATCAAGTGCTCGCTATCGTAAAGAAATATCTTCCTTCCATTCCGGGCATCGTAAGTTTCCACGCCGGTAGAATGTCGCACAGCCATCGCAGTGTGGTTGATCAGAGTTATCAGATCGGACTGAACATCCAGTTTGAGACAAAGCAGGCGCAGGACGCGTATCAGGATCATCCGCGACACTTAGAGTTTGTGGAAAGCGGCAAGGGGCTTTGGGCGAAAGTGGTCGTTTACGATTTCGAATAGGAACGAATGCGATCGTCGCAGGTCACATCTCGGCGGTACTGGAATGGGCGGCGACCACCTTCCAACCGTCGTCGAACTTTTGCAGGTTCATGGTCGTGTTGCCGACGACCTTTTGCTTCGAGGTGGGAAATGAGATGGACCACCAGGTAAGCGCGAGAGCCAGGTCCGGCTTGAGAAGTTTGACCTGAATACGCGCCGGATTGATAAATCCCATGGAATTGCGATCCGGGTACCCGTTGATATAAGAGTCGTGCAATGCTTGCCAGCCGTTAAACTGTTCGGAGTCGACCACAACCAGGAGCTCAGGGGATTTCCAATAGACCTCTAGATGGCCTTCGATATCGTGTGCGTTCCATCGATCAAGCATTTTAAGCAGAAGCTCATAGATCTGTTGGGCGTCCGTTTCGGAAGCGCTGGCTTTCGCTTGGAGCGAATCGAACTGCCATCCGGTCTGATCCTGCGCGACGGCTGGGAGACAGAAGGAAAGGGCCGAGATAGCCACTATTCGAGCTTGCATTATTTATAATAAATATCAAAAATATATAAAATCTGCAAGCTTTATTTGTGTCTTTTGTACCAAGTCACCTCTCCTTGCGCGCTCAGGTGCGCCCCAGACGGCCGTCTATAGCCCGGCGTCTCTGCCAAAATGGGAGTTCCGTCGGATGATCAAAAATGGACAGAAACCGGAATTCAGATCTTCACAGGAGTTCCGCTGGCCCACGATTGAGCGCTCTCCCGCGCTTTCAGTTCTTGTGAACGGCTAAGGCACCGCGATCGGCGGCGTCCAGACGAGCAGCAAAGGTGGACGCATGATCAAACAAGATCGGCAAATCCCCTAGCGATTTACTGGCGAGACGCCCCCGTTGGCTTCCCAGCCCGCACTGCAGATAAATGGCGAGGCGTAACAATTCGGCCAAATCGCGCGAACGCTTCCGTTCCCAGAATGGCTCCGGACCGGAGAAATCCCGCTCCGAACTCTCGAAGTCCACCAGAAACGTCTGAATCGGGCCGGTGCACACGATTACGTTGTGCAATTCCAGGTCACCGTGACAGAACCGCTCGGAATGGAGTTTTTCCAGCTGCTCAAATACCTCTTCTGCGACCCGCCAGAGGCCAATGAGCGTCGCAGGATGAGCTTCCTCCGCAATGCCAAGGCAACGGTGCGGCGGTTCGACATTGGTGAAAGGAGAGATTTTGCTCAACGGCTTGCCGGGCACAAACGTGGCCCGGAAAGAATTGCCGTCGAAGCCTATCGGCTCAGGTGTGCCCACGATTTGTGCGGCAGCGCGGTTATTCTCGAATTCAATCCTGGGATCTCCGTGAAAGCTCCATGGATGGTAAGACTTAAGGAAGTGGACGGGATAGCGTTCCGCCAGCGGATAGTTGCTGCGGGTTCGTTTTCCGGCGATCACCAGTTCGCTGTGCACCAGTTCCCTCCCGTCGGGACTGGTTTTGCGAGCGATGGAATAAATAGGAAAATCTTTTTCCGGCGGCTTGGCCACCAGATGCGACAAACTCTCGGCGAGTTCGATTGTATGCAACGGTGAAAGCGGCACGCGCGTCCCGGTTCCGGCGCTCTTCTTATGCGGCTGGGCCAAAGTAAGGCCCATCTTATCCCTTTTTGTCGGTGAATAGCAAACTCACGAGGCGCCTTGGCCATTGAACGATTGAACGAGCCGGTGTTCGGACGGGACACGGGCGAGACGCCTGTGCTTTGGTGCTACTTTGGAATGGCTGACGTGCCCCTGGCAGTGGCTGCCAATACGAGTGGAAAAGGGGCGGCAGCCAGGCGTGACTTCCTGAAGGGCGAGAGTCAGCGCGGCTGCAGCCCCAAACTTGGCCCTTGCGCTACCGGATAAAAAGCATTTCCTGGTAAGTTGGCAGCGGCCAGAGGTCGTCAGCCACCATGCCTTCCAGGGCGTCCGCGGCGGTACGCACCTCCTGCATGGCTGGAAGAACGGCCTCCTTGAAATGCCTGGCGTGTCTCTCCACGGACCCATTTTCTCCGTGGTTTAAAGCGCTTTCCACTTTGCTGACGCCGGCCAGTAAATCTTTGGCCATACTGGTAACCTGTTCTAAAACAGTTGTATCCGGCTGCAGACCGGCGGCTTTCAGTTTCGCCGCGGTATCGGCCAACTCGCTCTGGTAGCGCATGGCTGCGGGGTAGATGATGGTCTTTGCCATTTCGATGATGGTGTTCGCCTCGACGTTCACCGATTTAACATAGTGTTCGTAAGCAATCTCCCTGCGACTCTCCAATTCGCGCGCGGTCAAGATCCCGTATTTCTCAAAAGCGGCTATGGTGCTGGGTGAGGTGTAGGCGGGCAACGCTTCGATCGTGGTCTTGAGGTTTGGCAGGCCACGTTTTTCGGCCTCCTCATGCCATTCTGCGCAATATCCGTTGCCGTTGAAAATGACACTCCCGTGCTCGTCGATGATATCCTTGAGCAGCTGCTGAATCGTTTCGTTCAGCTTATCCGGTCCAGCCTTTTCCAGCTCGGTGGCCAGAAAGTCGACCGATTCAGCTATGATCACGTTCAGCGTGAGGATGGATGCCCCAATGGATTGGCTGGAGCCGACTGCGCGAAATTCGAACCGATTCCCGGTAAAGGCGAAGGGACTGGTTCGATTGCGGTCGCCCGCGTCCTTAGGAAGGGTTGGCAGCACGTCCACCCCAACGTTGAGGGAGCTCTTCGCCTTGCTGCTCTTAGCTCCACCGGCTTTAATTTGCTCGAAAACGTCCGTCAACTGGTCGCCGAGGAAAATAGAGATGATCGCCGGTGGCGCTTCATTCGCGCCGAGCCGATGATCGTTCCCAGCCCCGGCAACGACAGCACGCAGAAGCTTGGCATGCAGGCTGACCGCGCGGATTACCGCGCCGCAGAGGACCAGAAACTGAGCGTTGGCATGGGGCGTATCGCCAGGGTCCAGCAAATTGCCTTGGGTGGCATTTCCGAGCGAAAAATTCAGGTGCTTTCCGCTCCCGTTTACCCCGGCGAATGGCTTTTCGGCCAACAAACAAGCTAAACCGTATTTCTCAGCGACGCTCCTTAGGAACGTCATCACCAGTTGCTGGTGATCCGCCGCGAGATTCGAGGATTCGTAGACTGGTGCTACCTCGAATTGGCCAGGCGCCACTTCGTTATGCCGGGTCTTGATCGGGATACCGAGCTTGAAGAGTTCGCGTTCCACATCCAGCATAAAGGCAAGCACACGCTCGGGAATAGCCCCGAAATAGTGATCTTCAAATTCCTGTCCTTTCGGAGGCTTTGCCCCGAAAAGTGTACGTCCGGCGTTCAGGAGGTCGGGACGGGCATAAAAAAAATTTCGATCGATGAGAAAATATTCCTGTTCAGGCCCTCCGGTGCTGGAGATATGAGCGATCTTTTCGTGACCAAATAACTTCAGCACGCGGCGGACCTGTTGATCAAGGACTTGCATGGCGCGGAGCAGTGGCGTCTTGCTGTCGAGCACGTCTCCGGTCCAGGAGACGAACGCAGTCGGAATGCAAAGGGTGGTTCCGTTCGGATTCTCGAGGATATAAGCTGGACTGGTTACATCCCATGCGGTGTAACCGCGTGCCTCAAACGTAGAGCGCAGACCTCCGCTGGGGAAGCTGGACGCATCCGGTTCGCCCTGGATGAGCGTTTTACCGGAAAACTCGGTAATCGCGCTGCCGAGGCCATCGGGAGAAAGGAAGGAGTCATGCTTTTCGGCGGAAATACCGGTCAGTGGGTAGAAAACGTGGGAATAGTGGGTGGCGCCTTTTTCAATGGCCCAATCCTTCATCGCTGAAGCAACCACGTCGGCGACGGTGGCGTCGAGTTTCGCTCCGCTTTCAATGGTTTGCATCACGCTCTTGTAGATTGATTTTGGGAGACGGTCCTTCATCACTGTGGGGCTGAACACATTTGAACCGTAGAGTTCAGTTGCGAAGGTTTCGCGGAAGGTGACCGGAGCGGCCGAGGGTTTGAAGTTACTCGCGGCGGTTATCGCTTGAAGTCGTGAAATGCTTGAACTCATAATGTCTCTAAACGGTCAATTAGTCTGTTTTTGTGCAGTTGTTTAACGGCATTTGGGCCACCAAGGGAACGACCCGACGTTGTAGAACCGCCGTAAGGCCGACGATAGGGCAAGGCAGATTAGCAGATAATGTGCTAGAAATGTGCAGTCCTTTGAAATGCTCCGCGGGAGAACGGGCGCATGTAATCTGCGGTGTTATCGCGCCGACAGGACGCTACTGTCCGCTCTGATAGTTTTTTGCCACGGTGAAAAATGTCCAAGTGATAGTGTCTGCCCTGGGGCTGGCCGGAATTGCGTTGCTGGTTTTTCTCCTGGTCCATGAGGGCGCTGGAGAAGTCGGCCTTGCCATTGCTCGTGTCGGCTGGGGTCTGGCTGTCCTGGCTCTTTTCCATCTTTTCCAGACGCTGAGCGATTCCGCCGGCTGGCTGTTACTGATTCCGAAAACAAACAGGATACGATTGATCCGCAGCTTCTTCCTTCATTGGATGGGTGAGTCCATTAACAATCTACTGCCCACCGCCCGAGTGGGCGGAGATATCGTCATTGCGCGTCTCGCCGCCATGTGGGGCATGCCGCTGAAGATTGCGACAGCGGCGATCGTCGTGGATGTGACGATCGGCATTGTCACGAAAGTGTTTTATCTCGTCACAGCTTGCCTTCTGTTGATTGTCTCGACAGGTCGAGCAGATCTAACCCGACCTGCGATCGTCGCGGTGGCGACGGGGACCTTAGCCGTGACAGGCTTTTATGCCGTGCAGCGGGCGGGCATTTTCAAATGGACCGCGATGTTGGCATCTCGCCTGGCCAAATCCCCTGTTTGGGCCTCCCTGGTGCAAGGCGGCGAAGCGGTTGATCAGGCCATTCGGCTTCTCTACGCGAGGCGGCGCGGGATAGCGGGATGTGCTCTATTCTGGATCACGTCCTGGCTTATCGCTTCCGGCGAGATTTGGATTGCGCTGCGGGCTCTTGGCGTGCGTTCCAGCTTCGTTTCCGCGGTGATTCTGGAGACTGCATCGCTTACTATCCGAGGTGCTGCGTTCCTGGTACCCGGAGCAATCGGCGTGCAGGAAGGGGGATTTATCCTGCTGGGAAATCTGCTCGGCATATCCGGCGAAACGGCGCTCGCGTTGTCACTGCTGCGCCGCGTGCGAGAGCTAGCTACAGGGGTTCCCGGCCTGATCGCCTGGCAACTGCTCGAGGCTGGCCGGGTGTGGCGAACTCGATAGCATTATGAATGCGGATCGATCTCGGCTATCCGAAACGACCTGAAATATAATCCTCCGTTTCTTTTTGGCTTGGCTTACTGAATATCTTATCGGTCCGATCAATCTCGATTAACCTGCCAAGATAAAAGAAGGCGGTAAAGTCCGAGCAGCGAGTTGCCTGCTGCATATTGTGCGTCACGATCACGATCGTAAATCGATTTTTGAGCGAATCGATGAGCTCTTCAATTTTAGCTGTAGCGATCGGGTCGAGCGCCGAACAAGGTTCGTCCATCAGTACGATTTCGGGTGCGCCGGCGAGGGCGCGGGCAATACATAGACGCTGCTGTTGCCCCCCGGACAGGCCGAGAGCGCTCTTGTCCAGTCGATCTTTGACCTCGTCCCAAAGCGCCGCATCGGCCAGGCTCGCTTCAACCCTCTCATCGATGGTACGCTTGTTACGGACTCCGGCGATCCTGAGTCCGTAGGCAATGTTCTCATAGATCGACTTTGGAAAGGGATTGGACTTTTGGAAAACCATTCCCACTCGCTTGCGCAGCTCGGTTACATCCACGTCTGACGCATTGATGTTGGTCCCTTCGATCCGGATCTCACCTGCCGTGACCCTGGCCTGATCGATCAAATCGTTCATGCGATTAAAGCAACGCAGCAAGGTCGATTTTCCGCAACCGGACGGTCCGATGAACGCCGTGACTTTCTTTTCTGGGATTTGGAGAGTAATCCCCTGTAGTGCTTTGGAGGTCCGATAACAAAAATCTACCCGATCGACTTCGATGACCATCTGGACAGGTCCGCTTGGGGTGGCCGTAGCTCCGGTAGTGCGAGATCGCTCACCGCCGGGCGTGACAATCGGGAGGTTCGGGGCCTTTCTGGTTTCTTCCATAGAGAATGATTGCATCAGGTGCTGTGCCGATTCCCCAAAAAAAATTGGAGCAGTCGGACCACTTCTCAATAAAATACCTGATCACGCCCGCGGCCAGATTGCAAATGTCACATTTTCGGAACAACCCGGTGGTTGCGTTCTGCGAGAGCGCTGTGTATCGTCGCCTCAACGTATGGCTTTAGGCGGCAAGCATTCGATACCCGGATTTGACAAGTCGCTGGAGGAGCTTCAGGCCGACAGTCTCATGATGGCGTCGCTGGTACGCCGCAGTTTAACAAACGCCAAGAGAGGGTTCGTTGAGCGAAACGACGACTATTGCTCGGCGGTTATTGCCGACGACGAAGAGGTGGACCTTCTGGAGAAACAAGTTGATCGGGGTGGAACCAGCATTCTGATCCGCTTTCAGCCGCTGGCCGCGGATTTCCGCACGGTGCTGGCGAGTATTAAACTAAGCTCGCATTTAGAAAATATTTCTGATCAGGCCGGGATCATCGCCCGGCGCACCCGCGCCTTGATCCGAGAAAACGCCTTGGAAGAGGATGAGGGAGTGGCCTCCTTATTTACGCAAATAGATCAGGCCTTTGCGGAAGCATTGGAAGCCTTCCCCGTCTTTGACGGCGTTCGAGCCGAGAAGCTGCGCCAGCAGATGGAACCGCTTGCTCAAAACGCGCAGGATTTGCTGGAAGCTTTCAGCGACGCCGTCGGCAAGAATCCAGAACGTTCCGCGTTCTACGTGAATCTCATTATCATGGCGCGATCTCTGGAGCAAATCGCCTATCTGATTTCGAGCATCACGGAAGATATCATCTATGTCGCGGAGGCGGAAGATATCCGCCATGCAGAAAACCGACTGGCCGTGGAGGAAGAGCAGTAGCACAGTGCTTTCGCTCATGATTTTTTGCACTAGGATAGCTTTCGAAGCTGGAATCCGGCCTTTTTAATCAACACCGGGAGGTTTCTGACCGCGTCGCGGTCTTTCTCTCTCTCCACTTCCGGCAACTGGCTCCAGGGAATCAAGAGGTGATGATGCTTTCGCAAAGAGTCTTTCAAGGGTCCGTAGATCCACCCGTTCCGAGCTCGCTCATCCATCCAACGCTCGTGCTCAAGGATCGCGAGATCTTCGATCTCGCTCTCGGTGAACTGTAGCTTCGCAGGGTTTAAACCATGACTTGGCGCAAGTTCATAGCCGAGCCGAGTTAATTTGTTGGGAATATCAGCAGCTTGAGCGCGATTAGCGTCTTTAAAGTCTTCCGACAACTCTGCCCAAGGTCGCATCGCAGTGTTAGTCGCCGGGCTTTCTCCGTTGGCTTCGGCTTTTGCGCAGTAAATCTCGTGGATCGCTTTTGCTAGTTCTTCTATATCCAAAGATCGCTTCGGGATGACGCGATAAATCCGGTATTGACCTGGGAAACCTTTGGCCAGGTTCATACTGCCGGCATATTCACATTGAAATCCTTCTTCGGGTACTGCGCCGCCGGCCTTGCGTCGCCGAATCTCCGACCCTAGTTCGGCCATGGCCGCAAATTCTTCGCTCGCATAGACCTCCCCCGCTCTGGTTACAGGCTCAATTCGCGCCGCCCGACTGACGTGAGCACCGGTGAAACCTAACTGGCGAACGACCGGATTGTAATGCAAGAAAACCGGACCGCTGTGCAAACCAATCCGGATGTTAAGCGGTACTTGGATTTTTTTGCCATCACTCGCGGAAGTCACCTCGTAGTAGAGACCGCGGCTTTTCCAGTTCTCCTCTCCATCCTTAATGAATTTCGTCAGTTCAATAGCAAAGCAACCAGCATCATGGGCAAAATCGAACACCGCGTAGAGGGCATCTCCCCAAGTGCTAATGCTCAACGGCGAGTATTTGCTGGAGGCCAGCAATTGGGATATTTGCTCGAGAAATATTCCAACGAATTCAGGAATGACCTTCTCTGTCAGTTTGCTGTACCCAACGATGTCTGCGAACATCAGGCTCTTCACTTCCTGGTGGAAGGTCCCTTGCTCACTGCGGCTCTTCACTGGCAGCAAGTGATTTTGGCGGCTGCACACCTTTGGGAGGGGAACAATTATTGGCTCCTGCTTCAGCTCGTACCTCCAGAATCGAACGAATCCGTCCGTTCCACCCTCTCCGGCGCCAGGAAGACTATCCCAGAGGACCATTGGCTGAACATCCAATCGCGATGCTCGGGCTGTATGGATGGCGAGACCGGCGGTCACTTCCAGCGCGAATTGCCAGCTGACATCGCTCCCAGGTTCATACAGTTGGCCGGTTTCTCGGACCGTTGCTGCATCTTTGATCGCCTGATCGAAAAGAGGAGCCCAGATGGCAGAACCGTTCTGGGGTTCGAATCGACAAACGCTGGTCCGCCGGAACTCTTCCTGGGACCAAGGGAGTACCACATGGACGACTCCCCCGCGCTCTCGCAATGCTTCAATGAAAAGCAGGTCGGCACCGGCAGCCGCGCTGACGAGTCCTACGCGTACGTCTGCCTCTTTGAGTTGAGCCCGGAGTTGCTCACGAACTGGATCAATCAGTGCAGGCGGGAAACGACCTGGTTGCCCGGGTAGATCAGGCAGGTGACCTGCAAACACCACCAGCTGGAGCGGTGGGAATGCGGCTCTGAAGAAATTGCGCGGCTGACCCACTGCTTCGGCTAAAAATTGAGAATGATAGCGAGCGCCGGCCAGATCTGCGATCGTAACGTGATGCAGCTCCTGCATTTGATGATATGCGGTGAAGGCGGCGTCTAATTCACCCAGGATGATGGATGCTACGGCGCGAGCATGCGTCGTACTCACGCGCGGACCTTCGTCTTGCTCTAAAGCCTTGGCCAGGTGCATGAGTTGTCCGGCGCTTTCTTCCGCTCGGTGCCGCAGGTCTGTCCCGGGTTCGCTAAGAATGAACGACATTGCTGCGGCGGGCGGGAGCGCTTTGATTGGGTTAGGATGAATTTTAAGGGCGAGTTCGTAGAAACGTAATGCCTCGTGCCCGGTTTGTAGTCTCGCGGCCCGTGCAGGCGCATAAATTGCCTCTTCGCGAACGATATCACCGAGCTGGAGCAAAATGTCGCCCTTCAGCCCTTGCCCGAGCACTGGTCGAAAATTTTCATGGATACAGGGCTCCAATTGTTTTCGTGCGTCACGGGTGAAGCCAAGGCGAGTGAGGGCTGCGGCATAATTCATACCAACTCTGACCAGATCAGTCCGGCCATATTCGTCCAGTTCGTCCCAGAGGCGGAGCGCTTCCCGGGCCGCGTCACAAACCAGTAAATATTCCTCCTGCTCTAAGGCTCGCTGCGTGAAGCGGTAAGGTAGAGAGGTGTCACTGCGCAGCCAATCGATCTGCCGTGCCTCCGGTGTTTCCAGGCGACTGGATTTGAGTTGGGCGGAATCGGGGATGGGCCGGCGTTGCGCCCAGACACCGTGCAAATCCCGGACGGCTAGCTTCCCGGATTTCAACGCCGATTCGATGTCGCCAAGAGTGCTGAACATCATTGTTGGTTATAAACCATTTTAAGGCCGGATGAAAACGCCGAGACAGGCGTAAGGGTCAGTACCAGAAAGGAGGTTGCAGACTCGCGCCTCCGGCGCTGTAGTTCGAGGACCATCTTCCCGGCGTATCGCAAAGTATTGGCATCTTGGGCGGTTCAGGGGATGGTTAAAGGGAATCGGCTGGGCAAAGAACTGAATCCAAAAATCCACGTGGTTTTTCTGAACATAGCAACTGGCGTGATCCTCGTTCTTCTCGGCATGCGTTATGTTCGGAAGGGATTGGACCGTCTTTTTGGGAGCCGTCTGGTCGATTGGCTGAAACAGATGACAAGTAATCGCTTTAAAGCGTTTCTTGGAGGCATCGTCGCGGGTACGATCGCCCCTTCTTCGAGCGCCATCGCGATGCTGTCGGTTCAGATGCTGAACCAAACGGCTCTCAGCGCAGGGCGAATGTTGGCAGTGGTCCTGGGAGCAAATGTCGGCATTACCGTGTCGGTACAGCTTTTGGCG
Organism: Verrucomicrobiota bacterium; assembly: GCA_019235445.1. GTDB lineage: Bacteria > Verrucomicrobiota > Verrucomicrobiia > Chthoniobacterales > JAFAMB01 > JAFAMB01. The sequence goes on from JAFAKL010000029.1 coordinate 10,584, forward strand.
TTCCGACTGCAGGATTACTCGGGACTATTTCTCCTCGCCGGCGGAGTCGGGTTTTTGTTCCTGACGCGCAATATGTTTCGCGGTATCGGCCAAATGTTATTGGGGATCGGGCTGATTTTTCTGGCGATGGGAATCATTGGGACAGCCGGAGCCGCAGCCGCCGCCAACAATGACTTGAAGTTGCTCTTCGGGGTGGTGGACCATTATCCGTTCGTGGTCTTTTTAGGAACGGCGTTGCTGACCGTAGCCCTGCAGAGCTCTACGGCTTCCATCGGACTTGGGATCGGGCTGGCCGAATCGCGACTGCTTCCTGGAACGACGATCGTGCCGTGGGTGTTAGGTGCGAACCTCGGGATCACGTTGACCATGATGATTGCCGGCTGGGGCAGCACCGAGGGGCGCCGACTCGCTATTGGGAGTCTTTTGCTCAAAGGAGGCGGAGCTCTGGTGATCCTGTTGGGAAGTTCGCCATTTTTTGTCGTTATTCTTCACCTTCTACCCGGTGCGATCGATCGCCAGGCCGCAAATTTTAATACCTTCTTCAACCTGATCCTCGGGCTGGCAGCGTTGCCTTTACTCTCGCCTCTCTCACGTCTCCTCACTTTCTTGATTGAATCGCAATCAATCGACGATTTCCGGGAGCCGGACAGCTATCTCGATCCGTTGTTACTGCAATCACCATCCTTGGCGCTGAATCAGGCAGCCAGAGAAGAGCTCCGCTTGCTGGATGAAATAAAACTGATGTTGCGGACCGTCTGGATGATGATCTGGGGGAAGAACGTTCGCCTGGTGAGCAAGATCGAGGACCATCAACAGCGCATCGAAAGAACCCAGGACGAGCTCAAAGATTATCTCAGCCAGGTGAGCGACGAAAATCTGAGCCCGGCCGACGTAGATTGGAAGTTTATGGTCCTGGACTATGCTCAGGAGCTTGTTGCGATCGGTACGCTGATCAGGCGAGACCTTTGCGATGCCGCGATTCGCCAGATTCAGTTGAACCAGGAACCATCACCGGAGGACAGAGGGGAATTGGAATCTTTCTATGCGCGTACCCTTGAAAGAATCGAGAAGGCGACGGCATTGTTGATGTCCCGCGATCCAGGCTCGGCTAAGGAATTCATCCGGGAAAAAGAACAGATCAATATTGAATTTCATCGCTCTCGCAAGTCGCGCCTTGAGAAGCCGCTTCCTTTACAAAACGCCTCCTCGAACGTTTTTGACATGATTCGCTGCCTGAGAAGCCTGAACAGTCAGCTCACGTCGATCGCCTATGCCGTGGCGCGTGATTCGATCCAATCAGACGAGGCTCCCGTTTACCATCCCGAACCGGACATGCCAGAAGGCTGGACCGCAGATAAGCGCGACATACCCGATCCGAATCGACCGGCGGTAAAAGACAGTTAATGGTAAGGGGAAGAAAGCCAGGCTATCGATTCGGAAGTATATTTGGACCAATGTTCGCGGTCCAGGTAGGTATCCATTGTCAGCATCTCTCTATGAGCCATTTCGGAAGCCGTGCAACTTTTGTTTTCTCCCATCAATTTCGTCCAGGCTGGATGTAATCGGTCCTCGACCGGTTGATGAGCAGGCCAAGGCGGCATTCTCGCCGCCCGCGGTTCACTCTGGCGTAATTCGGGGGTTTGCGTCCCCAACGAACGTAATGTCTTGAACATTGGTTT
>JAFAKL010000129.1 GCA_019235445.1 Verrucomicrobiota bacterium
CAAAGCACGATTACGACGAAAGTAAGATCAAGACTCTCTCCTCCTTGGAACACATCCGGACGCGTACCGGAATGTACATTGGCCGTTTGGGGGACGGCACACACCACGACGACGGCATCTACATCCTTTTGAAGGAAGTGATCGACAATTCTATCGACGAATTCATCATGGGGTACGGCCGCCAGATCGAGGTGTCCTTGGAAGGCACGCTGGTGCGCGTCCGCGATTACGGTCGCGGAATTCCGCTGGGAAAGGTGATTGACTGCGTCTCACGGATTAACACAGGCGCGAAATACAATGACGAAGTCTTTCAATTCAGCGTCGGGTTGAACGGTGTCGGCACCAAGGCCGTCAACGCGCTCTCTTCCCATTTCTCGGTTTCCAGTCACCGGGACGGACAGTTTTTGAGGGCAGAATTCGAAAGAGGAAAGCTCAAGTCGCAAGAAAAAGGCCAGCAGGCCGAACCCGATGGTACGGAAATTCTCTTTGAGCCCGACACCAGGATTTTCAAAAGTTTCCATTTTCGGGAAGAGCACATCCTGCGCAGAATCCGGCTTTACACATTCCTCAACGCCGGCTTGAAGATCGCTTGGAACGGAAGCGTTTACTCCTCCGAGAATGGTCTGAAGGATTTGCTTCAGGAGGACGTCGGTGAGGAGGCCCTCTACCCGATTGCACATCATCGGGAAAAAATGCTCGAGATCGCGTTCACCCACACGAACCGTCTGTCCGAAGACCACTACTCGTTCGTGAACGGCCAGCACACGTCTGACGGCGGAACGCATCTGAGCGCCTTCCGGGAAGGGTTGCTCAAAGCAATCAATGAATTTTCGAAATCGAAATTCGACGGGGACGATGTCCGCGAGGGGTTGGTCGGCGCCATCGCGATTCGCTTGCAAGATCCTGTCTTCGAATCTCAAACCAAGAACAAGCTCGGTAACACCGAAATCCGGACCGATCTGCTCAATAAGGTAAGGGAGACAACGATGGGTTTGCTGCATCGCAACCCAGAACTCTCTGATCGGCTTCTGCTGAAAGTCAACGAGACTCGAAGGCTTCGCAAAGAGCTTCAAGACGTGCGCAAGCTCGCCCGGGAACGCACTGCAGCCATCTCGCTACGAATACCGCAACTTAAAGATTGCAAGATGCACTTGAATCTGGAGAAGCAGACAGGGCACGAGTCGATGATCTTCATCACCGAAGGTCAATCGGCGGCCGGTTCGATTACGAGCTGCCGCAACCCGGATCTCCAGGCCGTCTTTGCGCTCAAAGGCAAGCCGCTGAATGTCTGGGATCTGAATCGTACCATCGTCTATAAGAACGATGAGATCTTTAATCTGATGCGTACATTGAACGTCGAGGAAACTGTTCAGGGTCTCCGTTATGGAAAGGTCATTATTGCTACGGACGCTGATGTGGATGGATTGCATATCCGCAATCTCCTGATCACTTGTTTCTTGCGTTTCTTTCCGGACATTATCACTCACGGATTTGTTTATATCCTCGAGACACCGCTGTTTCGTGTTCGCGACAAGAAATCGGCCACCTACTGTTACTCCGAAGCGGAACGCGACCAAGCCGTCGCAAAACTCCGGAACCCGGAGGTGACGCGGTTTAAGGGCCTCGGAGAGATTTCACCTGCAGAATTCAAAGCGTTCATCGGGCCCGAGATGAAGGTGACGCAGGTCAGTGTTGACGACGCTCACACGATCCAGCCTCTGCTCCAATTCTACATGGGCAAGAACACCCCCCAGCGTCGTGAATACATTATGGGTCACCTCGTCCTTGAAGGATAAGAACCATCCCAGTGCACCCTCTCCTCAAGCTCCACACGAAAACAATACCCGCTGGCACTGATTCTTCTTCCGATGCCCTCTGATTCCGCCTTGCTGCATTTACCCGAGGATCCTCTGAAGGATCTCGTCAATGACAACTTCCTCCAGTACGCTTCCTATGTCATCAGGGATCGGGCCATTCCGCAGCTCGAAGATGGATTGAAGCCCGTCCAACGCAGAATCTTACATGCGTTGTATGAAAAGGATGACGGACGATTCAACAAAGTCGCTAACATCGTCGGTCATGCCATGCAATACCACCCACATGGCGACGTCTCCATTGAAGAAGCATTAGTTAACCTGGCGAATAAGAGCTATCTCATCGAGGGTCAGGGAAATTTCGGCAATATCTTTACCGGTGATCCCCCTGCCGCCGCTCGATATATCGAATGCCGGTTGACGGAATTGGCCCGGCAGGAACTCTTCAACCCAAAACTAACCGTTTACATCCCAAGTTACGACGGCAGAAACAGAGAACCGCTTCTCCTTCCGGCCAAACTTCCTCTCTTACTAATGTTAGGCTCAGAGGGAATCGCGGTTGGCTTGTCGACCAGGGTATTGCCGCATAATTTCATCGAATTACTCAGGGCGCAGGTCGCTATCCTGCAGGGAAAACGCTTCAAACTGCTTCCGGATTTCCCACAACGTGGATTGATGGACGCCAGCGAATACGACCGCGGCAATGGCAAGATCAAGTTGCGCGCCAAGATCGAACCGCGAGAGAGCAACAAACTGGTCATTCGCGAGATTCCCTTCAGCACCACGACCGAGTCGGTCATTGCATCCATCGAAGAAGCAGCTCGCAAACGGCGCATAAAAATACGTTCCATCAGCGACTTCACCGCCGCGGAAGTGGAAATACTAATCACTCTCTCTCCCGGCGAGGACCCCGAGAAGGCCATCGCTGCACTCTACCATTTCACCCAATGCGAAGTGGACATTCACTCCAATATTGTTGTGATCAAAGGGGAGCGGCCGGTGCAGATGGACATTGAGGAAGTCATCCGTTTTAATACTGACCAGTTAGTCTCCCTCCTGAAACAGGAACTGCAACTCCGCCGAAACGAACTCCAGGACGATTTGCATTGGAAATCCTTGATTCAGCTCTTCATCGAAAATCGTATCTACCAGCGCATTGAAAAGTGTACCACCTACGAGGCAGTGCAGCAGGCGGTCCTGGAGGGGCTTCAACCGTTCAGAAATCAGCTCACGCGCGCCATCACGATCGAAGATGTTGAAATGCTTCTCAGTCTCCAGATCAAACGTATTTCCAGATTCGATTTGCAGAAAAACGAAGAGGACAAGCGAAAAATCAATCTGGAACTACAAGAAGTGCAACGGCACCTCACCACTCTAACCAACTACGCGATCGACTATCTTCAGCGACTGATCGAGAAATATAACAAAACCTACAAACGGAAGACTCAGCTGACCACAGCCGAAGAGATTGACGTTCGGGAACTGACCGCCAACGAGCTGGCGATTGCCTATGACCAGGAGCGTGGATTTCTCGGGCACCAGTTGAAAGCTGAATCTGCCTTTCGCTGTTCGCCGCTCGACCGCTTGCTCCTGGTCTGGGACACCGGACGGTATCAGATGATACCGCCTCCAGATAAACTGTTTGTCGACAAAAACCTTATTTACTTCGGGATTTACGATCGGGAAAAAACATTCACGCTAGTCTACAGCACTCCAAAAGCGACGTTTGTTAAGCGTTTCGCCTTTGGCGGGGCGATCATGAACCGCGACTACAACTGCGCTCAGGAGAATGCAAAGATAAGGCTGTTAAGCGATCGTCCGATCATCGAGATCCGTCTGAAGTACCGACACTCCAAAGGCGCCCGGACCGACGAACAGTCGTTCCCCGCCTCCGGATTTGCCATCCGCGGTCCGAAAACACGCGGAAATCAGGTAACCAAACGCACGGTCACCAGTGTGACAGCCAGGTGAGGGCGTTTACCGTTCGCCGTTTACCGTTCGCCGTTCGCCGTTCGCCGGGCGCAGTCAGGACATCGGTAACACTGGTAACTGTTTAGTTCATGATTTGATT
>JAFAKL010000294.1 GCA_019235445.1 Verrucomicrobiota bacterium
ATCCTCCAATTTATTCCTGGCCAGCTCATTGGTCTCTTGCGGATCGATACTGACGAAGATGAAATTGAAATCCCGCATCGCAAGAGTGGGCGGCAGGTCTTGTAAACTCTGCACAAACGCATTCAAAACGACCCCGCAAAGCATCGGGCATCGATAATAGCCCATTGCGATGACCACCGAACGCTGATTAAAATACTTTCCTAGAAGAACGATTCGACCCTGCTCGTCGATAAATTCAATCTCTGGATTAACTGACTGATTAAGATGTTGCTCAAACCTGATATCCCGATTAGGGTCGCCGCGCAAATCGCTCGCCTGTCCGAATGCGGTGATGGGACCCGGCATTCCACCAAACAGAATCAGGAATAGAGTTAGTCGATTCATGGCAACGAAAGAATGTCATTTCGGAGGCAGGACACCAGCATCAGGCGGTTTAATCTGTTCCACACCTGCCTTTTGATTTTGCATGTCCAGTTCGGTTAATCCGCTGTCGGGAGGTCGAGCCGGCGCACCTTGATTTACGAAAATGTCTACTGCCCGCTCGATCGGGATCCGGACGATGCCCGATCTGCGATCAATCCATCCATAGGTGTTGATTTCGTCCTGCTTGTGTTGCAGATACTTATGCAGATCTAGCGAAGGATTAGACTGAAGCTGCGGTTCAGGGAACCGCACGAGGCTTTTGTCCGCAGGATGTCCTGTTCGCCCAATAATAGTTCCCGGGGCTGCTAAAAATCTGATGAATACGAATGTCCCGAGGCAAATGATCAAGAGGCTGGCTGCGAAACCAAGGGTAAACCAGGCCCAGGGCCGGGCGGGAACATCGCGGGTCTCGTAGCCTTTCTTGGCAGTACTGGGCGACGTTTGGGTAGGCATATCAGCAGAACTCGGCTAGGCTAGTTGCGCTGGGCCGACGAATCTGCCGTTATGGCGTAACCGACGGATGAAAATGACAACCCAGGCGCCTCCGATCCCGAAAAAGGTAAACGGATCTATCCAGTCCAATGAAGGGGAAGAACGGAAGCTCGGAGCGACGTACCAGAAGATGCACACTGGTTGCATGATCAGCAAGCCACCGGCCATGGCGCAGGCCCAGGCAGGTGCACGTTTCAGCTGGCGAAATAATAGGAGCACAAAAGGCACCGTGAATGCAAAAATGGCCAGCAGCCAGCTGACAAGAAGCCATCCGCCCCGCATCCGGTGGAGATACCAGACAATCTCGTGTGGCAGATTACCTGCATAGATAATGATAATCTGTGAGATGCTCATATAGGCCCAAAGCATTAGGAAGGCCAGGAGCAGGTCACCGAGCTGATTGAGCTGGTCAGGAGTTGGTTCTTGCGGATCGAAGACCAGCTTCGTTGACAGAATAATGCTCAGCGCAAGCGCTGAAAGTATTTGCCCCATCAGGATGATGAGGGGGAAAATGCTGGAATACCAATCGGGTTCCAGCGCCATAACCCAATCAATAGTTGCAAATGAAGTTACCAATGCGAAAAGAACCAGCCCTGGCGCGCTGATCATCCGAAGCACGATCAGCGGCTTTGGCTCAGTGGTGGTCATTTCGCGCCGAGACCAGCGCAACAGAAGAAATCCCAATGCTCCCCAGATGCAGAAAAACACGATCATCCGGATGATGAGGGCGGGTAGGTTCAGGTAAAGCTGTTTATGCTGGAGCAGAATATCCGCTCGCAAAACTTTAGGCTGCGCCCATTTGTACAGGTAACCGAACCCGAACAGGAGCGGTATTAACAATCCGCCCATCAGCGGCAAGGTACCAATGCCGGCTTCCAGGAACCTTCGAACCGGAATCCCCCAGATCCCGCCGACCAGATAGTAAATCATCAGGATTGGGAAACAGCCCAGGGTGAGCCCCATCCAAAATAGAAACCCGATTAAGTACGAAGGGTAGGCTCGGGCTGGAGCGAAAAACAGACTTAGGCCGGCTACCACGAAACCGAGGCAGGACAAAATCGCGCCCAGTCTTTGCGCAACGGCCAGTCTGGAAGTGGTGTTTTCCATATCAGGGCCCCGTTAGTCGTGCCTTTTGGTCCGGCGGTACTTCGTTGATCTTTGCGTTTCGCGAAAGCTGAAGCGCCCGGATGTACGCGATGATCGCCCAACGGTCCGCTGGAGTGATTCGGTCGGCGTACGGGTACATAACCCCATAACCATGGGTCACGACGTAAAAAAAGTGACCCTCAGGAGCGTCACGGAGCCGCTGATCGTGAAAGGATGGCGGCTGCGGAAATCCGCGTTGCACAATCATGCCGTCCCCTTCGCCGGTGAGACCATGACAAACCGAGCAGTAGATATCAAAACGCTCCCGCCCCCGGTCCAATTCTTGTCTGGTGACTTGACCGGGAAATCCCCGAACAAGCTTTCCATGCACTTCACCCCGAAAGAAAAAATCGTCATTGTCAGCCGCTCCCTGAGGTACCGTGTTCGGTACCAAGGGGCGGGATGAGTTGCGATCAGCAAAGAACGAATCTTCCTGCAAAGGTTTTAATCGCGAATCGTTCCGCATTTCCTCTCGGCAGCCGAGCGCGCAGGAAATGATTGTTAACCAAAGGAGGTATCGATAGCTGATCTTCACCCGGTACGTACCTCCGTAATTGCCGTTGCATTCAAACGCTCAAAAAGCTCACGTACATGATCTCTTTTGAAGGCGGGATCGACTGCTTCGACGCAGAGGAAAAACTGATCGGTACTCGCACGTTGAAAATCCGGTACGCTAAAAAGCGGGTGATAGAGGCATGGTAACCGATTCAAAACGAGAAGTGCAACCATCCCGGCGAGGGCTGAGAAGAGGACCGCCAGTTCGAAAGTAATCGGTATGAACAGTGGCCAACTGTTCAACGGCCGTCCCCCGATATTAAGCGGATAAAAGTAACCCATAGCATAGAGTTCCATTCCGTATCCCGTTACCGCTCCGATAATCCCTCCGATTAACATAATCAGGGGCGCGGCCGATCGTCTCTGGCCGATGATCTCTGCGAGGCCTTCAATCGGGTAAGGACTTAAAGCATCGATGCGCCGATAACCTTCGGCGAATATCACGCGCGCTGCTTCTACCAGCTTTTCCTCGGAGTCGAACCGAGCCGTCAGGCCATACAATGGTGCAGTTGTTGAAGTCATGCCGCGCCCTCTGTTCGTGAGGCGATAATCTCCCGAACTTCAAAAATGGAAATAAGTGGTAAAAAGCGGATAAACAGGAATATCAAGGAGCAGAAAAGGCCCAAGGAACCAGATAATATCAACCAGTCCCAGCCAGTTGGTGCGAAAATTCCCCAGCTGGAAGGCAAAAAATCGCGATGCAGACTGACAATTACGATAACGAACCGCTCTAACCACATGCCAAGATTCACGCTCAATGCGACCAGAAAGAGTGACACCGGGTTTGTACGAATGCGCTTTGACCAGAGGAGCTGCGGTATGAGGACGTTGAACAGGATCAAGGCCCAGTAGATTGGACCGTATGGGCCAATGGTGCGATTGATAACTTGATACTGCTCGAAGATATCGCCGCTATACCAGGAGGTAAACGTTTCCATAATATAGCCATAGACGACCATCAGACCGGTTGTTAGCATGACGTTGGCCATGCAATTCAGATGACGGGGTGTTACTAACTCATCGAGTCGATAGAAGTAGCGGACCGGGATCAGGATATTGAGCACCATGGCAAAACCGGAATAGACAGCGCCGGCGACAAAGTAGGGCGGAAAGATTGTGGTATGCCATCCGGGAACGATAGCCGTCGAAAAATCAAAGCTGACAACGCTATGAACTGACAGAACCAGCGGCGTTGAAAGGCCTGCCAGAATAAGGTAAACCGTCTGATAGTTCTTCCAATGGATAGCTGAGCCGCGCCAGCCCAGCGAAAGAATACCGAATATAATCTGCGAGAAACGAGTTTTTGCTCGATCACGCATGGTCGACAGATCCGGTACCAGCCCGGTATACCAGAATAACAATGAGACAGTGAAGTAGGTCCCGACTGCGAACACATCCCAAACGAGCGCACTTCGAAACTGAGGCCAAAGTCCCATCGTATTCGGATAGGGTAAAATCCAATAGAAAGCCCAGGGACGGCCAAGGTGTAGCAGTGGGAACATGCCGGCACACCCAACGGCAAAAAGCGTCATCGCCTCGGCCAGCCGATTGATCGAATTACGCCACTTCTGCAGCAGCAATAACAGGATCGCAGAGATCAGTGTACCTGCGTGTCCGATACCGATCCACCAGACGAAATTGACGATCGCAAACCCCCAGGCTACAGGAATATTGATTCCCCAGATACCAACTCCGTAGGCGAACAAGATCGTGATGCCGTAGAGCAGACCCATCAACAGGAGGAAAGCGATACCGAAGCTGATCCACCAGAAAGGCGGATGTTTTCGCTCCAGAACAATCCCGCCGATCTTGGCGCTGACTGATTCGAACGTTTCAGCCGGATTGAGCAGCCCCTCAGCAGGATCGGTTGACGGCCCGGTGGGTTCTGCTCCGACTGATTTCAGATTCAACATAGCAAGATTATTCCTGACCCTGTTTTGGGTTTACCGTCGCGTGCCCCACGTCTACCACTTTCGCCAGATAGGTAGTTCTCGGCCGCGTATTGAGCTCTTCCAGCAGCCCGTAATTCAGTCGATTCGCTTTGAGTTGAGCTACCAGACTGTTTTGGTCATTAATATCGCCAAATGTAATTGCCTCGGCTGGGCAAACTTGAGCGCATGCGGGAATGATTTCGCCATCTTTAATCCTGCGATTGCCTCTCTCTGCATCAAATTCCACTGCGCGGATGCGTTGTACACAATAGGTGCATTTCTCCATCACTCCACGTGACCGGACCGTCACCTGCGGATTCCAACCCAGCTGAAGACTAGGTGTCTTAGTATCGGCGAACTGGAGGAAATTGAATCGTCGCACCTTATAGGGGCAGTTATTGGAACAATAGCGGGTACCGATGCAACGGTTATAGACTTGCTGGTTCAATCCCTCTGCGCTATGAAGCGTAGCTTCTACCGGACAAACCAGCTCGCAGGGTGCGGTTTCGCAGTGCATACAAGGAACCGGCTGGTGGTACAGGTTTGGCGCATCAGGATCGCCTTCGTAATAGCGATCGACCCGGATCCAATGCATTTCGCGGCCGCGCCAGACCTGGTCCTTGCCTACCACGGGAATATTATTTTCGGATTGACAGGCAACAACGCAGGCATTGCAGCCGATGCAGGAGTTTAGATTGATCACCATGCCCCACTGGTGCTCAGCGGTAAGCATCTTCCGGAAGTTGTATAATGTCTCGTCCAGCGCCGGGTTCTCTACAACTTCCGTTGTTGGAATTTCCTGGTGAATAAATTCTGCATATGTCCGAGTGCGGACCGGTTCTCTCCCCTGCATCGCATGATGAAGCTGCGTGCTAACCAACTGCGCTCGGGTATCGGTCTTGCGCACTTCCACCCGGGGAGCAAACCAAAGGAAATCGTAATTGCGTAGTTGGTAGGTGTTGAATCCCACTCCATTGCCCACACGTCCGGCCCGAGTACGACCTCCTCCCAGGTAAACCGATATCGTCCGCTTAGCTTGGCCCGGAAGGATCCAGACCGGAATTTCTGCTCTGGACGAACCGGATTGGATCTCGATAACATCGCCATTCACCAGCCGGAGCTCCTTTGCCAGACTGGGACTTACGAGGGCAGGATTATCCCAAGTGATGCGGGTAAATGGTTTCGGTAATTCCTGCAACCACCCATTGTTAGCGAGCCGGCCGTCCCAAAGTGTTGGATCGGGATGAAATGACAATTCGATCGATTGGTTTTCGTTGGGCGCGTCAGATGTCGCTGGCGGAGCTTCGGCGGACCAGGCGATCTCTGCGGTCTGCGCCAGATTAACGGCCAAAATGCCGTCGTTCAGAGCTTTTCTCCACTGCTTTTCGAAATCGTCCCATTGCCCATGGGATCTCCAATAGTCGCGGACGATATCATAATCCTGTACAGAGATCTGACCAAGAAAGAGCGCCAGGAGCTCGTGCCTGGAATGACCGCCATACAGTGGTGCAATGAGCGGCTGGATGATACCGGTGCTACCGTCACTGGCCGTGGAGTCGCTCCAGCTCTCAAGAAAATGATTCTCAGGAATGTGCCATTGGCAGGCAGCCGAAGTTTCGTCGTAGTACAAAGAGAGATGGAGCGAAAAGTGGCTGCGTGACAGTCTTTTTTGGAACTCCAGATCTACCGGCGTATCGAACGCGGGATTGCCACCCAGTAGGATAATTGTCTCCGCCCTTCCGGAATCGAGTTCTTGAGCCAGTTGAGCGATGCCTCCGAATGGTTGAGGAACCACGACTGCTGGAACTTCTCGGTAGGTGATTGTTCTTCCAACATTGCCTAGCGAGACATTAATCGCATGAATCCAACGGTGGATGAGCGGGGACTGGCGAAAGCCAGCGAGGACGACTGATCGTCCACGCGCTGCTTGCAATTCCGTTACACACGCGTCGATCCACGCCTTGGCCTGAGGATCATCGACCTTCGGGCCGGGATCACCGACGCCAAGGCGGTTCGCGAGCAACTGAACCAGCAAACCTATTTGCCGGGCAGCTATCGGAAGCCGCAGTTCTGCCATCGAGCCGGTAATTGTCGGACTAGGTTCCGCAACAAAAAGTCGATTTGGACTTGAGAAATCTGGCCGCTGGTAGTTCCGCCTGCCGGCGAATGCTCGGGTGTTTATAAGGCGGAACGGCGAATCGAACAGAAAATCGCTATCAAACGCGACGATCACATCAGCCTCAGCCAGCCGGTACTGCGGTTGGGCCGGGCGCCCGAGAATAGAACGGTATCCTTCAATGATGGTGGCCTGCGAGATCGGCTCCCATTGATACCATTTGGCACCAGGATAGCGCTTCTGAAGTTGCCCAATTTGCCAGACCAAGGTCGGCGATGTGACTGAGTCAATCAGGAAACGAAGCGTCCGGCCTCCCTGACTCAGCTGGCGGTCCTGCTCCGGCAACCAGGCAGAAAGAAAGCTCTCCCATGTTTCTATCTGGCCCTCATGAATGATTGTTCTGGAGCGGTCCGGATCACAAAGGGTGAGTATGGCCGCCTGTTCGAAAATGCTGGTTGCACCCAGGCTTAGAGGATGTGAGGGATTACCTTCAATTTTTGTTGGCCTGCCCTCGTTGCTTTGAACCAGAATGCCGGTCGCGGATCCGTTGAACGGCATAGCTGTCGCAAAGAACAGCGGCCGCCCGGGAACCAGGAGTTCCGGCTGCTCGACGTAGGGAACAATCTTTTGCTGCGGCGGTCTATGACATCCGCTCGCAGCCATTAGCGCAAGACTTGCTCCCATGAGTCTCATGAACTCGCGTCGCGCGAGCGGATCTACGAATTCCGAAGCTCCGGTGGAAAATTCAGGGTCCGGCCATTTCCGGAATTCCGGATTGTTAGCCAATTCTTCCAGGCTGCCCCATTGATTTGAAAAAACAGGTCGCGATGGCAGGTTGGATCGCTTTTTCCCGCTAAGACCATGTTCCGAGTATGCCCGGTGTTCCATAGTCTAGCGATGGCAAACCGTGCAATCAGTGATCTCCTGGATAGGCTTGATCCCTGCCTGCTTCGAGAGGTTCAACCCTTCGCGCCTCTGATCACCAGCCGGTTTCCAGTTGAGATTAAATACTTCGCCTGGCGGACGCAGTGCGTTTTCGGGATGCCGGTGACATTCCAGGCACCACCCCATTTGCAAGGTTTGCTGCTTCCAGGTAATCGGCATCTGGTCGAGTGGTCCATGACAGCTAGCGCAGCCAATTCCTTTCTGGATATGAATACTGTGATCGAAATAAACGTAATCGGCCAGTTGATGGACGCGGGTCCAATGGATAGGGCGATTGGTTGCTGAACTCTCCCGAACCGTTGCCAAAATGGGAGCCTCGGTCCAGATCTGGGAATGACAGGTCATGCAGGTCTGAGTCGACGGCATGCCGGCGAATGTGGACTGCTCAACAGAGGAATGACAGTAACGACAATCGATCCCGAGACCGGCAATGTGATGTTGATGGCTGAACGGGACCGGCTGATCGACCGGCACACCAACCTGGGTTGCGTACGGGGAATAGGCCAAGCGGTAGAGTGCAAACACTCCGCCAGTCAGCAAACATGGAGTAAGAACCAAAACGGCTCTCAACAGCGTATTTGCACCTGGAGAGAATATCTGGGGCATTGCGATCGGCGTATTTGCTTCGCGCCCGGGGCGCAAATTGGATTTATGTAGCTACTCGGTAGGGGATTTAGGCCAGGCTTTAGGCCGGGCTTTAGCCCTGATGTCTGGTTAGTGCCGCGTATCCGGAAAGACCGAGAAAAGGACGACGATCTTAAGAACGAGTGCGAGAGAGGAGAACTCGAGACTCGAAAGCCCTCCGGGACAGGATACGCTTTCGTTGGAGCATTTTTCCTTAATTTAACTTATCGCAACGGAAGGGAGATGCCGTGACGCATTAATCCCAGAGGGATTAAAACGAGGGTAGCCTGGCACGAAGTGCCTGGAAAAAAGAAAAGAGACGCGTCTAGTCCCGTAGGGACGGGTTGATCAAGGTTTGCTCCAGATGAAAGGTTAAACAATAGGGTCGGAGATCAGCCCAGCCAAACGATCCATTCTCTTGGCACGATCAGGACGCCTGACGGCAAGGATGTGCGGGTACACGTCGGACACGCCGTCGACGCTATTATCCTGGACCCCTATGGCAATGTAGTTTTAGTCACTCGCCGATACAATCCTGGCGCGGGCCTCAAGGCAACACCGGGAGGCTTTATTGATCCGGTTAAGGGGCGCGACGGCAAGTCAGCGGTAGAAAATGCTATCGTTACAGCGCTCCGTGAAGCGACGGAGGAGACGGGTATTAGCAGGCGTCTACTAGAAAATGCTAAGATCGTACGGCTCGGCCATCGGTCTTACAACCGGCCGTTCGACATTCGTGTCAGTTGGGCCGATATGCCAGGTACCGAGGTGAAGAAAGGTGACTTCCTGGCAGTTTCGACACAAGGATTC
>JAFAKL010000486.1 GCA_019235445.1 Verrucomicrobiota bacterium
AAGGGTCGAGGGGCGACAACGAGGACGAGGACGATTGCGAGAAACAGAAACTCATAATAATCGGCGTCTCACCCACAATTCCCAACGAATATCAGTTGACCCGCATTATTATGGAATATATTAAAATCACAGTGAATATGATTCAACCTCGAGGCTGGGGCGCGGCGACTCTTCTGCCTTCCGCTCGACGGGGTGTCCCGGTGCGGTGGACATTCGGCCCTCAAGAGTGCGCTGGCCACCATCAGCAGGTGACGATGCATTTGCTCAAACGCCTGTTCTCAACTGCTCAGGTGTCGCTCGGGTCGCCTTACACCTGGGATCGGTCCTCACCCGGTTGCACGTGATCTCCGATGGACTCATCGCACCATGACATCACCGAACGCCGCAGAACCGGATACGCTTTGCGGGAAAGCGGAAGCCGCTACCGGATCCTGCTGGAATCGCTGCCGCAACTGGTCTGGACGAGTCGGCCCGATGGGGCGTGCTGCTACGTCAGCCGGCAATGGGTCGAGTACACCGGCGTCAAGGCCGATCAACTATGGGGCCTTGGCTGGATCGACGTGCTGCATCCCGATGACCGCCAGCGCGTCCAGGACCACTGGCGACAAGGGATCCAAACCGAGAACGCCTACGAGATCGAATCCCGTATCCGCCGGGTCGACGGAATTTACCGCCGGTTTACCACGTGGGTGGTACCGATCCGCGACACCGCCGGCCAGCTCGTCGAGTGGCTTGGCAGCAGCACCGACGTGGAGGACCAGCTTCAGGCATTTAACGCTGAGTTGGAGCAGCGGGTCCGCAACCGGGTCGCCGACTTGACGCGCGCGCAGGAGGTTCTGGAAATGCGCAACCTGGACTTGCAACAGTTTGCTTATATGGCTTCCCACGACCTTAAGACCCCGCTGCGGACCATCTCTGGTTTTCTCGAGTTGCTTGGCACCACCTATGGCGGTCAACTTGGCGTCAAGGGCGCCGATTGGATCCGGCGGGCCTCAGACGGCGCCCGCCGGCTCGAAGCGCTTATCGACAACCTCCTGGCCTATTCACGCGTAGATTCTCAGGCCCAACCCTTCGAGTTAGTGGAACTTGGGGAGGTGGTGGCCGATTGCCTCGAGGACCTCGGCGCCGAGATCCAGGCCAGCGGCGCCGAGATCATCGCCGGGACCTTGCCCACCGTAGCCGGCGATCGCACTCAGTTGACGCAGTTATTTCAGAATCTCCTCGGCAACGCGATCAAGTATCGAAGCGCGAAGCGCCCGCTCATTCGCGTCTCGGCTCAATGGAAGAAGAATGAGTGGATCTTCGCCGTCGCCGACAACGGCGTCGGCATAGAACCGGAACATCACGAAAAGATTTTTGAGCTGTTTCGCCGACTCCGCACTCATAAATCACTTATCGGCGATGGCATCGGCTTGAGTGTTTGCCGACGGATTGTAACGCGCCACGGCGGCAAGATCTGGGTTGAATCGCAGCCCGGTCAAGGCTGCACGGTTCTGTTTACGCTCGTACCATCGAGCATTCATCCCATCAATAGTCACGCAAACGATGAATAACCCGCACCAAAATGCCCGGTTGGCCGAGGTCTTACTGGTTGAAGACAGCGAAAACGATGTAATCCTGACACGGGAAGGGTTCCTGGCCTCCAAGTTCCACGTCAACCTGCACACGGTCGAAAACGGCAGGGATTGCATGGCGTTCTTGCGTCGGCAACCGCCCTTCGAAAATGCCCCGGCGATTGACCTGATCCTGCTCGACCTCAACCTGCCGATAATGGATGGACGCGAGGTCCTCGCTGCCATCAACAAGGATGATGCGCTGAAGCATTTACCTGTCGTGGTCCTCACGACTTCCTCAGCCGAAATGGACGTCCTGAGAATGTACAAGTTGCGGTGCAGTTCTTATATCACCAAACCGGTCAAGTTCGAACGGTTCCTCGAAATCATTGCCCAGATGGAGAACTATTGGTTGACCATCGTCACCCTTCCTCACGCCACGTCGCCCAAACCCGGATAGGAACGGGGCGGGCCTTCCTCTCGGTTCAGTTAATTTAAGAGTGGATTTGCAAAGGTGACAGCGTATTTTTCATAAATAGTGTTTGCTTGGTACTGTTTGTTTTTTCCATAAATTTGTGCATCCGTGCTATCTTCCAGAAAAGAACAGCAGACATGAGAAAAGAGATCAATAAGTCAATGGAGGACCTGATCGAGTTGATCACTCGGGCCTTGCACGATTCGATGCTCGAAATCCAATTCGTTTCTCAGAACAGGTCCCGCAAAGAGCTATCACGCGTTCGGGCCGTGATGTTACAAATTTCGCTCCGACGGGCCATTGGATGCGCGCGTAAACTTGAGAAAAGCCTTGCGCCGTAACAGAGCAGCACCGGTTGCTCGTCTTTTCGCTCTCGAACAAATTCGATTTGCGCTGGGAGCCGACTATATAGCGGCCACCTTATCGATTAGAAGGTTGCCAATCATCTAAGGCAGAACTGCCCGGAGAGAGGCAGAATGAGTAGCCAAGGAAGACGCCGGTTTACGGAGC
>JAFAKL010000243.1 GCA_019235445.1 Verrucomicrobiota bacterium
TTCGGAAAAACGAAATCGAGGCCGTAAATCGCCGATCTTTGATCGCCCCCATCATTGGGCCGACGCTTAGCTCTGGGCTCCTGCTCTCCCGAAACGGTTAGTCTAAATAAAACGCGATTTCACGGTCATCCGTCTGCCGGACGTGGATCCATTTCCGCCAATTTTTCGTCCAATTATACATGTTTGTGGATGAACCGGATCCTCTAAACCAAACCTCGCCATCCACCTCGAGTGTTACTTCAACTCTGGAAGTGGGATTCCAGTCGGAGAAAACCAGGATATAAACCCCGGGACCCGAAACATGGAAGGTCTGGTTGTACTTCTCGTTGCGCGCCATGCGGCGCGTCGAACCGTCTTCTGCCTGGACCCTGGTAAATTTACCCCTTCCGAGATTGAATCCAAAAGACGTTCCCTTGATGATCGTTTTCCATGTCTCCGGTCCGTCATAGCGGGAAAAATGCCACCCGGTCTGGTCGCCATAGGAAACGATGTGCAGGTGAATGGTATGATCTGCTGCTTTGGCGGCGACGGTGAAGGCGAAGAGCACCGCAGCGAGGAAGATATGTTTCATCGGGGCAGGAGTCAGGAGTGAGAAAACAAGAATCAGAAAAGGAGTCAATAAAGATCCATGCTTCTTTCGAGCACAAACGTTGGTTGACAACGCCGGAACTCGCAGCCCGCGACTCGCTGTATCCAGGAACGCGTCTTTCCTCACCCTAGAATTTTTCCTAGTTTTTTATATTATTTATGGCAAGTTGAAACGGATCTTATTGTTCCTTAAATTTGTCCGGTATGCGGTCGTACACAGCCTCCATGATTGCATCTTTCCGCATTTTCGTCTTCCTAGGCGCATTGGCTTTAATTACGTCTACTCTCAAGGCTTCGGACGTCCATATTCGATCTTTACCCTACCTGATCAAGCAGCCGGGAACGTATGTCCTTGACCTAAACTTGTCCTATAACTCGGAAACCGTCGATGCCATCCAGATTACTGCGTCCAATGTCCGATTGGATTTTCAAAACCATTCCATCAGTTACCTGGGAACCAACGCGAATACCGTTTCAGCATGTGTGGAGTCCTTTGGGAACAGCAACGTAAAGATCGTTCACGGTAGCATTGTGGGGTTCATGCTTGGAGTTTACGCGGGAAAGGGGGCAAACATCCTGGTCGATGATATGAATTTCCATTATCAGACCATGTGCGGTGTTTATATTGGGCAGGACCCTGAAGGCTCGGAGTCCCCCAATAGCAGCGTCCGCGGTTGCGTCGTGACCCACACCGGGTACGCGCCTAACGGGGAGGTCGTTAGTCTCACCGGCGACGCGGTAGGTTTGTACGGCGAATGGACTGCCACGAGCAACTCAGTCTCCAGTTTTCCGGGGATCGCGGTGTGGCCGATGCGAGCAGCGGATAACAATGTGATCAAGAATTGTGAGGTTGGTGTGCAGGGCGAGCCGACCGTCATCGCGGAAGGCAACACGATCAAAGCTACAGAGTTCCCCTATGCCGGCGGCGTGACGGTGGTCCGAGGCGGTACCGTGGCGGCAACACACTAAAGCAGGATCTGCACTAAGCCCGCGCCCGAAGAAAATGATTCAGCGCCATCACGACCAGGAGGATAGCGCCCCAGGTGGCTATCGCGAAAAAGGGGTCAACGCCGAGAAGATTAAGGCCGCTGGCGATGATCTGCAGCATCACCACAGCCAGGACGGCTCCCAGCACTTTTCCGTAACCTCCGCTGGCGCTGGTCCCGCCGAGCACTGCCGCCAGAACTGTAATCAAGAGATACGATTGACCGTAATCCGCCTTGACGGAATTGAATCGCCCCATCATGACGAGCCCGGCAATGGAGGCCAGAACGGAAGATAGAAGATAGACTCTCAACAGGATCACCCGATTATTGATTCCGGCGAATTTCGTAGCCTCCTGGTTTGTGCCCAGCATATAAAGGCCGAAACCGAAGGTGGTTCGCCGCAAGATGATTGATAAGACCGCTGCGCAAAACAGGAATAGCAGAAGCGGGACCGGTACCGGACCCAGGGAACCATTGCCAAGAAAGAGGATCGAGTCGGGAAAACTGGAAAGGGTCGATCCGTGGGTGATCAAGACGCACACCCCATTAACAAGCGTCATCGTTCCCAGCGTAGCCAGGATTGCTGACACTCCCGCGTACCCGATCAAAACCCCCTGCAGGAACCCAACCAGAAGGGAAACAAAAAATCCCGCTGCAGCCGCTACTAGCATTAACCATGAACCGGCTTCTCCCCTGGCGCCTTGGGGAAGGATAGCATGCAGCACGAGGGCGATCGTAATTCCAGTAAGATTCGCCAGACCGACGATCGACAGATTGATCCCCCCATGCAGCATCGCTACCATCATTCCGAGGGTAAGGATGCCTATCTCGGGCAACTGAAAAGCCATCGATCGCAGATTGTTTAAGGTGACAAAGCGAGTCGGATTGCAGCCCCACATGATCAGAAAGGCCGCGCAGAGGACTCCGATTAATCCCAACAGATCCCGGTGGGTCCGGAAAAACTCCTTCATAAGGCTCCCTCCTCGACCACAACCTTGGCCCGGCGGCCCGCAAGGTACATTCGTTGGAGGGAACTAAAGGTTACACCCACGAGCAGGACGATTCCGATCACGACGTCGTTCCAGTAGGAGGATATCCCGATGAGAGTCAAACCGTTCCCGAGCATAGCAAGGAGAGCAACCCCCATGAACGTTCCGGCCAGTGATCCGGCACCTCCAAAGATGTTCGCGCCTCCGAGTACGACGGCTGCCAGCACGTCGAGTTCATGCCCTACGATGGAGTTAGGTATCGCCGATTGAACCAAGGCCGTATGCACGACCGAGCCGAAGCCCGAAAGAAACCCCATAAAACCATACACAAACAGGCGGATATACAAAACTTTGAACCCGACGCGTTCCGCAGCGATCAGATTTCCGCCCAGCGCATAAATACTTCTGCCTAATACCGTTTGATGCAAAATCACCCAGGTCCCGATCACGACTCCAATCCAGAGGACTGCGACCATTGGAAATCCGCCGGGAAGCATGGTCCCGGATAAATCCTCAAAAAACTTCGGCACCCGGTAAATGATGTTCCCTGTCGAAATTACATACAGGCAGCCGAAATAAAGGTTCAGGGTGGCGATGGTGGTGATGATGGGCGGGATTTGCAGAAAATGGATCAGGAGGCCGTTGATCAATCCCAAAACGATACCGATGCTGGAAGAGAGCAGGAACGCCGTGAACAGGTTCCCGCCATATTGTAAGATCACTGCGACGGTGACGTACTCGGCGACTTGAGCAACGGCTGTAAACGAGATATCGATGCCCCCCGACAACAAGACAACCAGGGCCCCCACCGAAAGAATCCCGAAGAAGGAATAACTCTTGAGCAGATCCAGAATATTCTGCAAAGAGAGGAATTTCGGATTGGCGGCCGTGAATCCGGCACCTAACACCAGAATCAAGAGAAACAGGTAAAACTCGCTTCTGCTGACCAGTTTTTTCATAGCTTGCTTGCTCCGCCTTTTGATCCGCAACCGGACGTTGACTACTTCACGGTTTTTCTAACCGGCTCTGGATGGTCCACTCGGTTTCTTCTGCGCTATTGAGGCAGGCGATAAATCGTCCGCTTCTCATCAACAGAACGCGTTCACAATTATTGAGCGCTTCCCCGGTTTCGTCTGTGATCAGAATAATTCCCACGCCGGTCTGAGAAAGTTCACGGATCAATTGGTGAACACTGCGCTTTGCCGCCACATCAATTCCAACCGTCGGACAATCCAGGATAAGCACCTTTGGATTTGTGGCCAGCCAGCGCGCGATCACCACCCTTTGCTGGTTGCCTCCCGACAAAGTCTCCACTGGAAGCCCTGGATCTTGTACCTTGATGCCGAGCTTTCGAATCCAGAACTGGATTACCTGCTTCCGTTGCATTGAGTCAATGAGCCGGAACCGGTTGAGCAAACGATCGATCATGGCAAGAATAATGTTGGATCCAATCGACTGACCGATGACCAGCCCTTGCCGGATCCGATTTTCCGGCACGTAGCTGATGCCCAATCGCACTGCTTCCTGGACTGAATGAATTTGCGCCGGGTGTCCCCCTATCAAAATTTCTCCGGAATCAGGCCGGTTCATACCAAATAAGGCGAGAGCAAGTTCGGTTCTGCCTGAGCCTAAAAGTCCGGTCAGACCGAGAATCTCGCCTCGGTGAAGCTGAAAACTGACATCCTTGAAATTGTTGCGCTTGGAAAGACTTCGCACTTCCAGGAGAACTTCCCGATCTTTCAAGCCAGGCCAGAAGGCGTCGCTGGCCACTTCCTGGCCTGTCATCAAGGTCACCAGCTTTCGCGCATCGAGGTCCCTTTGCTCGAACGTGCCGACCCATTTCCCGTCCCGAAGAATGGTGAAACGCTCCGCTACCTCGAACAATTCATTTAGCTTATGACTAACAAACAAGATAGAGATGCTCTTCCTCTGCAGATCCAGCACGACCGAGAACAAGATATCGACTTCCTTCCGCGTCAGGGCCGTCGTGGGCTCGTCCATAATCAGCAATTTCACATCGCCGCTCAGCGCCCGGCAGATGGCCACCAATTGCTGTTGGGCCAATGAAAGGTTACCAACCGTCTCCTGGAGATCGATCTCTAATCGGATCCTTTTGAGGGCATCGGCGGCGCGTCTCTGGATTTCCGACCATCGTAGCGCGATTGCTTTTCTGGCCAGGACCCGAGGCAGCGCGATATTTTCCGCCACGGTCAGATTAGCAAAAAGAGAGAGATCCTGATAAATGACCTGGACGCCGCGGTTAATCGACTCGGTGGAGTCCAGATGCCGAGGTGTTTGGCCGTCAAAAAAAATTGAGCCGCTATCAGGATGTTCAACGCCGGAAATTATTTTGATCAGCGTCGACTTGCCGGATCCGTTTTCTCCAGCCAGACAGTGGATCTCTCCTTTGCGGATTGAACAAGAGACCTGATCGAGGGCTGTGACACCACCATACCTTTTGCTGATCTTTTCCAGGCGCAGAAAAACATCCTGCGCCTGAGCTGCAGGCGGCTCACTCATGCGAAATCAAGCCGCGGGCAAGAGCATTTTCGGGTCAAGGCCGGCACGAGTTTGCCTTCGGCAGGAAAGCAGCTCAAAAATTGTATTCTTTGTAGTTGCTCTTATCCACGCCGAGCGGGCGGTCATAAACAATGGTATTTCCCTTCAGACTCGGGATTTTGCCGATGGTTGGAATCTCGGTCCCTTCCGTGACCTCCTTTTTATCAAGCACCTGTTTGGCCAGCCACACCATTGCGTATCCTGCTTCTGCCGGGTCCCAGAGGAAGGTGTACTTCATCGAACCATCCTCGAGGTATTGCGCGGCCTGATTTGGAGAGGTCGTCCCTACCACGATGATCTTATCCTGCAGATGCTGATCTCGCACCGCCTGAGCAGCGCCGGGAGCGCCCTGGCTGCCAAAACACAAGAAGCCCTTGATGTTGGGATAAGTGCGAAAAATTTCCAACGTTTTCTGTCGTGCCGCATTCTGGTCCTCCGAGACCGGGAACCGATCAGCATCCTGTTTCAGATTTGGATATTTTTCTTTGGCTAACTTGATCGCGGCGTCTGCCCAGATATTATGCGCCGGAACGGTCAGCGACCCGACGTAAATGACGTACTCGCCGTCCGATCCCATGAACTGCACCATCTTTTCAAGGCCGAACTGGCCAAACTTCTGGTTATTGATCATTTCGATATCGAAATCTGCGTTTTTCTGGTCGGGCGATTCATGGGTGATCACCACGATCCCTTGTTGCTTGGCCTGGGCAAGGACAGGTTCAATGGACTGGGCGTTATTTGGCACGATTAACAGCGCGTTCACGCCGCGGCTGATCGCGTCCTGAATCAGCCGTACCTGCTCCGCTTCATCCGCGGAGGCCGCGGCTTGCATATAGGTATCCACTCCGTATGCTGTGGATGCTTTTTTGGCACCTTCATCCAGCCGGTTAAACCACGGCGCGCGCAGTTTCGGTATAATCGCCATTTGATAGTTTTTGGCCAAACAGATTCCGCTGAATCCGAGTAAACAGATCAGCAATGGAATCCGACGGAATACCTTTGATACATATCTGAGGCAGGAGCTTATTTTAGAGGATAGCATAGTTCTTTCGGGTTTTGTGAATAGGGGCATCGGTGAAAATTCCCTCCAGCCTGGCGCGCTTAAGGAGGATAAACTCTTGAAGGGTTGGGCGGCATGGTGCCCACGTTGCCAAGCTCCCAAACGACTCCAAAATCTTGCTCGGTATCGAGATAGTAAAACTCGTCCTGCCCGATTTTGCCGCTTTGAATCACTTCATAGCCTTTTCTCTGCAAATCTTCGACGGCCTTTTGACAATCTTTGCAGAAGATTTTCGCGTGATGGAAACCGCCCTTGTTCTGTTCAAGGTACTCGTTGTAGATGCTATAACCGCTCAATGGCTGCATCAGTTCCAACTGCACGCCATTCACCCAGGTGACCGCTACCAGGTATTCGTGCTTGGCAGGTTTTCCGCGATACATGGAATCCCGAAGCAGAGGTGATCTGAATTCGTAGACCTCCCAGGGGCCGTAGCCGAAGATCTCGTAGTAGTGCTTCATCGTGGCATCGATGTCCGCTACGACGTGCGCGAGTTGAATGATATCTCCGTCTTGCATCTTTCTTTGATCGTGGTGCGAGTTAAAATTCAAGCGAAGGAATGGGGTAGGCCTTCCAGGTTGGTATGGCTTTTTTGCATTGACTCCACCGACACGCCTTTCCTTTCCATCAGCAGCATGACGACGATGTCGGTGAACAGGAAGAGGGCTTGCTCCAGCAAGGAAGCCATGGGTTGGATCGATTTCACCTCCTGCGGACCGCCAAAGATCTGACCCGGAAGTCGCACGCAGAGATCCGCCAATCGTCCATGCTCATTTTCCGGATGCGCGGTCAACAGCGCGATTCTGGCGCCGGCGGCTTTCGCCAGGCGAACAACGTTCAATTCGACATTGGTCACCGCGCAATGACCAATCAAGAGGTCCCCGGGACCAATCTGGGGACTCGTAGTGTCATAGACCACGTAGGTGTCGATCCCCATGTGTTTGAGTCGCATGGCAAAAGCTCGAACAGACAACTGCATGCGTCCCATGCCGTACAGGTGAACCGTCTTCGCTTTCATGATCTCCTGAAGCAAACGTTCAACCTCCTCGGGATTCACCGCTTCGAGGACTTGCCGATTCTCGGCGAGAACCTCGCTGACAAGTGCACCATAATTCATGTTTGAAAATTGAGGGAGTTAACTGGCGGGGAGGTCAGGAACAGGAACGACGGGGGAGTTCCGACCCATTAACTAAGGAGCGATGCATGATCAGTGTCAACCTGTTTTGAACAAGGTGAAGCCTGGGTGCCTCTCCGGAGAAGTTACCCCGGAGGGGCACTCGCCCTGAACCGGAGTGAACCTCCCCAAGCGCTGGCTTAAATTGAAGAAATCCCTAACAACCAAAGAGCGTATCCTGTCCCGGAGGGAGCAAGCGAAAGTAGCCTGGCACGAAGTGCCTGGAAACAAGAGAAAAGTGGACCCGTCCCGGAGGGACGGTTGATCTGCTCACCAGTCCCAGAGATATTTTTCGTCGACTTTACGTCGCGCGCCTTTTGAGAAACGCCAGATACTCTCTTGAAAAGTTCGAGTCCGATGATGTTCGACCGGATGGTCGATGTAACTGATCGCTTTGGACAACTGAGAAACGCTCACCCTGAATGCGTCGTACCCCTACTGCCAACCGAAGTCCCGCAATTCCCATTTGCATCTCCTCCAAGCAGATGTTGGTAACAAGGTGGTTCCCCTCCACCGCAATCAGGCGGTGCTTTAATCACGCTTCGGCGTCGCTTTCCCACTCGACACTCGCTTTGGTCTACCGTGCCCGTCCCAAAGGGACACCGCGTCGAATCCTGCTCGGAAGGATCTCGTTTGCTCAGTTGAGCACTCTTTCCCGGCTCTGGTGCCGCCAGACCGCGCTTGGCTTGCCCATTGCCACGTGATCGAGCATTTAATGTCTTACGTCGTGGCACTGACCAGTATAGCCATCGTCGACGCCTGGAGCAAGTTATCAAAATCATCTGCCGGGGACTCTTTAGCCACCGGACTACAAACCGAAAACAGTGTATCACTGTCGCGGCCTGTCGGTGAAGCGTCAGCCATTAATACTTGTCGGGCGCGAACATTCTGGGCGAAAGATTAGATAGCCAGCTCCTTCAGAGTTATTCCCGTATTAACCTTTTCTGAGTTGCTCTGCGTGACTGATCAGTCGTTTTTTTGTTGGCAAAGGCGGCAATAGCCAAGGCCACCGCTCCTGCCAGAGCTAACGCCGCTAACCCGTCGCGGTGCAGGTCCGTCCACAGCTGCGGGCTGGACGTACGCGAGCGATCGTCGAAGCGCCCGTGCGCCCCGTGATCTCCGGCCACCGGTTCGTAAAGGTTGTCAGGCCGCTGTGGATCCTCCGGTTGATCCGTTTGTTGCCCTTGGTAGCCCGTGCGGGCCAGATAATGGTCCAGCAGACCCGGAAAGAGCTTGTTGGCAATGATGGCCTTAACACTGGGCATGCCAACGTAAATTTCTCGCCGTGCATGGCGCGAGGCGTACACCACCGCCTCAGCGGCCACCTCCGGCTGAAAGATCGGCGGCACGGGCTGCGCCTTTTTGAGCAGGCGGCTTTTAACCCAGTCAAACTGCGGGGTGTTCATAGCCGGCATCTGCACCATCGTGACGCGCACGCGACTCTTGTCATGAATCAGCTCGCAGCGAAGCGAGTCCATAAAGCCCTGAATGGCGTGTTTGCTGGCGCAATAGGCAGCCTGCAACGGGATGCCGCGGTAAGCCAGTGCGCTCCCGACTTGAATAATGCAACCATCATCGCGCGGCAGCATGCGCTTGAGTGCGGCCAGGGTACCGTTGACGAATCCAAGATAGGTCACTTCCGTGACGCGTTTGAATTCGGCAGCCGTCATCTCTTTGACCGGCGAGAATACGCTGGTCATAGCGTCGTTGACCCACACGTCGATCGGGCCCATTTCGCTCTCAACCCTTTCAGCAGCGGCTTCGACGGCGTCCGCATCGGCGACGTCCGCCGGCACCATCAACCCTTGACCGCCCAGTTTTTCCACGTCGCCTTTTGCACCCTCCAGGCCGTCTTTGCCGCGTGCAATCAATCCGATTCGGGCACCTTCACTTCGAGCGAAGGCCTGGGCGATGGCGCGACCGAGGCCGGCCGAGGCGCCGGTGATCACGATCACCCGCGGCGTATTGCTTTTGTTTATCCTTTTTCCTCCAGGGTAGGTTAGTTTTTTGGCGAAGGCCCGCGCCGCGGACTGTTACTCCAGACAGGAATATAGCCTTGCGCGATCGCCCAGGTTTTTCGACCGATGTTCTTTGACATAAGAAAGCAGTTTAGCGCAACCGCGGCACTCCCGTACCGTGAGTGCCAGGAGGCGAAAGCTCTCGGCGTACCGGGGGCGAAGTCATGTCGCGCTTGTCCGAGTTAAAGATCTTTGTGCCCTGCGAGATGAGATAGTCCGCCGTGCGTGCGGCGAGCGCCTGGATGGTCAGCCCCGGGTTGGCGGAGCCTTGCGTGGGCAGGATGCTGCCGTCGCAAACGAAAAGGTTGGCAATGTCGTGCGTGCGGCCAAAGCCGTCCACTACGCTTGTTGCGGGATCCTTGCCCATCCTCGCCGCACCCACCAGGTGCGCATATCGTGCCTCCTGCACGATCTCCGTGGCTCCGGCAGCGCGCATCACCTGTTCGACCTTCTCTTTGCCGAATTCGATCAGCTTTTTGTCGTTGTCATAGAGATCGAAGTTCACATGAGCCACCCGCAGACCGAACTGATCCGTCTCTTCTGCCAAGGTCACGCGGTTCCCCGGCCACGGCAGAATTTCCCCGAGCAAACCAAATGCGGACCAGTGGTTGTAGTCCATCATGATGCGCCGCAAGCCCCATCCCCAGCATCCGCGCGCCGCCATCATCTGTGTGGCAAAGGCGATGGGGAGCGGGCCGACGGTCTGGATGGCAAAACCGCGCGCGAAATCGCGGTTCGGGTCGGTCTCATAAAACTCTTCGGTCAAGGCATGCGCGGGCGGTGCTTTGTACATCCGCACCGGTTCATCGAACCGGCCCAGGATAACATTGCCGGCCTGCGCCATCAGGTAGCGCCCCACGGTATCACTGGAATTAGCGAGACCGTTTTCATGCCCGTCGCAGGCGGAATTGAGCAGCAGACGCGGGGTCTCGATGGCATAGCCAGAGACGATGATCGCCTTCGCTTTTTGGAAATGCTCGGTGCCGTCCTGATCCAGGTAGCTGACCCCGGTCACGCGGTTGGTTTTCCGGTCGTGATAAATATGCGAAACCATGCTGCGGTCACGTATCTCAGCGCCCTTTGCCAGCGCGTCTGGCACGTGCGTGATCAGCGTGCTGGCTTTCGCGCCGACCTTGCAGCCCTGAATGCAATAGCCCCGGTAAATGCAATGCGGTCGTTTGCCCCGCGAACCGGAGAGGATCGCTACCGGTCCGCCTACGCTCACGCCAATCCCCAAATTCGTGCAGCCTCGGACGAGTGTGTTGCCCACACCGCCCATCGGGTGCGGCCCGAAGGCGTAGCTGTGTGGATCTCCCCATGGATACCAAGGCGGGCCGGCGACCGGCATCTCCAGTTCCAGCAGCTCGTAGTACGGCTTCAGCTCCCAGTAAGAGATCGGCCAATCCGCGCCGACGCCGTCGCGGGTGTAAACTTCGAAATCCGAAGGATGAAAGCGGGGGGTAAATGCCGCCCAGTGCACGGAGCCGCCGCCCACTCCTTTGCCGCAGTTGTTCGCACCAAGCGTAAGCGGATTCTTCCCTCCTGTGATGCGGAGGTCTTCCCAGTAAAGCTGGTGGGAGCCGACTTCGTCGCTGACCCAGTCCCGTTCTGTGTCCCAGAACGGACCGGCTTCAATCCCTACCACTTTGAACCCCGCCCGCGCGAGGCGCTGAAGGAGCACACCGCCAGCCGAACCAACGCCTACAATCAGGTAATCGATTTCCTCGCTCTCGGAGTAACGACGCATCGGGAACTCGATGGTCTGCATCGGTCCCAAGCGATGAACATGGCCGTTTACGGTTTCAAAGGCTCCGCCCACCGGTGTTCTCAATGGGTGCCTCCTTGACCGTGGGCAGGATGTTCACTATGCGCCGCGACGTCAGGACCTTTCGGGTCGGAAACCGAGTCGGCCGGAGCCATCCACTCATATCGGCGTTCTTTGACCTCCCAGGGTTCCGGTTCACCGTGTTCCAGCCGAATATAGGCCCGCGGATAAGCCGGACCACCAAAGCCGATCTCGTCCCAAGCCCATGGGTGTGCATAGTAGGCTTCGACGCAATCCTGAACCAGCAGCGCCCAGTACCGGTGCACAGGCATTTGCTTCCAGATTTCCTCCGCGCCTTCTTTGGGCTCCGCATCGTGGATCGATTTCAAAAGCTCGTCTTGAGCCCGCCAGGAAAGCTCCTGAAACGGCCGGCCGTAAGATTGCTTTGCCATCTTTTCTATGGCTTCAAACCCTAGCCGGTACGCATTCCCATCAGGCGGCATGGTGCTGAAGCGATAACCGGGAATGCGCCCCTGGTGGAGGCGCTCGTCAATCCGGGGCACGATCGGGATGCGTCGCGAGGGTTGGCGATCGTCCTGCGGCACTATGTGCGCGGCGAGCATTTTCATCAACCGTGCTTCCTCAGGGTTGAAAAAACGGATCGGCGGCACGTCATTAACGCGTCTGAGCACTCTTTCCCGCGTCGCCGCGTCCCAGAATTTCTGCTGGTTTAGCGTGCTGAACCCTGGATAATAGCCCGGTTGGCCGAGTGGGGGGAGCGACTTGCCGGTTTTCGGATCGGCTGGTCGCCGCGTCTCCCTGCCATCTGAAGATGGGTCATGTAGCGTGTCCATTAGCGTTCTCTCCGCATTAAACAGGTAAGTAGTCCCAGGACTCCGCAGGCGGCAAAAAGGAGGGGGGCGAAAATGGGCGGCCCGTAAACTATGTTATAAATCGGCTTTTTCAATCCGCCCGGCCGCCGCAATACACCACGTGCGTGATAGAAAAAGCCAACTCCCCCGTCCAGAATGGCCAGAATCGACATCGCCGGCAGCCATGCCCTCGCGGCCTTGGGACTTTTGATCGACATCGTTGCGGCCGTCATGAGTGCCGGAGCGATAATCACTGGCGACCACTGCGCTTTATATCTGAAGTTGTTTTTGTAGTGAGAATATAAGGCCTCAAAACCGCTGAAAAAAGCGCTCAGGACTGTCGCGGCAGCCAAATGCTTCTGGAATCGCCCTGAGGGCAGTTCCACGGTCCATGGCGACGGTTTGCGGCCTGAATTCCGCGCCGAAAGAATCCGCAGAAGCCCCCGGAAAAGTCCGAACTTAGGCGCTTCCTCCGGCCGGAGAAAGGAGGCAATCAAACCGAGATAAGCGCTGACGCCGAAGAGCAGCGGGGCAAAGATCGGCGGCCCCATGATGATATTCGCCACCGGCAAGCGCCAGCCGCCGGGTTTTCGCGCGATCCCGCGCACATGGAAATAGAAACCAGCCAAGCTGTCAAGCAATGTCACCGCCGATGTCCATCGCAAAAGCGTACGCGCGGCCCACTTGCTAAAAAAACCGAAGATTCCCGCAACGGTCATCGCCCCGCTGAGGATGACCGGCGTCCACATCACCTTCTGTCCATAGCTTCCGCGGTAGTGCTCGTAGGAAACCTCCAGGCCGGCGAGAATGCTCGATGCGCCAGCCAGTAGCGCCATACTGCGCTGAAAGCGCCCCTGGCGGATATGCGCTTCATCCTCTGCAACCGCAGGTAATAATGTCTTTCGCCAAAAGTGCGCGACCGGGTTGTCCCTTTCCCGAGGCTTTTGCTCTAAAATGCCGTTGCGTTGCGAAAAAGGCAACATAGTAGGAAGGAATGTGTAGTTTTAGACAGAGAAGCGTTCGGCATCCGCGCGTTTGAATTCGAGACCAAAGCCGAGCCGGGAACGGTCGGGCACCAGTGCGCCATCCACAGGCTGTGGTGCGCCTTCGAAGAACATTTGCTCAATGCGGGCGTGGTCGAAGAAATACTCGCCCACCCAAAATGCAGGGACAGCACAAGCGAGCGCGGCATGCAGGGCTGGTGCGCAATGGAAAGAGAATGGCAGTTCGAAGGCTTGACACAGGGCGGCTGCTTGGAGAAATCCAGAGACGCCGCCGCAGCGCGTGGCGTCCGCCTGGAGAACGTCGACCGCACCGGCGGCTAACATCCGACGGAAATAACAGGCGTTATACCCATACTCTCCGGCGGCGATATTCATGCCCGCCGGCGCGCGGTCACGCAGCAGGCGCAGCCCTTCCAGGTCGTCCGAAGACACCGGCTCTTCAAACCAGCGAACTCCTGCTTCGGCAAATTGCTCCGCCTGCGCAAGCGCTTGCTTACGGGAATAAGCTCCGTTGGCGTCCACGAAAAGATCCACCTTTGGCCCGATGGCCTCTCGGGCAGAGCGAACTCGTCCAAGATCGGCGACAGGGTCCCGACCAATCTTCATCTTAACCATTTTGATGCCCTCCCTCGCCCAATTGCCAAGCTGTTCCTGGAGCTTGTTCATCGAATAAGAAGTGAACCCACCGCTCCCGTAAATGATTGCCCTCTCGTGGACCGCGCCGAGCAGATTGAGCAGGGAGACGCCAAGCAGCTTGGCCTTCAGATCCCACAACGCGTTATCAACCGCCGAGATCGCCATTGATACTATACCGGGCCGACCGAGGTTGCGGATCTTGTGGACCATGGAGGCATGCGCGCCGGCTACGTCAAAGGCGTTCATCCCCTGAACGACGTCGGCCAGCAACGATTCCACTAACTTGCCCGTAGCCACATCTGCGTATGAATATCCAAGACCGATGGTGCCGCCGGCGGTCGCCTCAACAAGGACCAGGGTAGTTTTCTCCCACGCCAGCGTGCCGTCGGACTCCGGCGTCTCTGTCGGAACTGTATAGCAGGAAACGTCGATTCTTTCGATCAACGCTCCGGAATCGGCTGGAGGGTTCATGATGGGAATTCGCCTTATTGCTCCTCTTTGTGGCCTTCATCAGTCGGCACACGGGTATGCGATCGTGCTCAGGAGCGCGTTTTTACTCTGACGCGAATCGAGCCGGGTGTGTTGGACAATCACCGGTACGTCCGACTCGATCAGGCTCGAATAGGAAGTACCCTCCGGAATCGGCGCCGGCTTTTCGAGGTTGTTAAAGCGAAAATGCCGTGTCCGCCTCGCCGGGACGGTTAAGCAGTAAGGCCCGACAGGCTCGCGGTCAGCGTAGAAAATAGTAACATTAAGATGCGCGTCCTCGAAATTGGTGTTCAGAACGCAGAAGGCCTCATGGCTGGTGAACTCCGGAGCAGGCCCGTGACTTTTCGGCGGAATATACCCTTCTGGAATCACCCAACGCAGCCGACCGATTGTATCGCTCATATGTTATTCGTCCTTCCTCTTTAAAATCAGGCTATGGTGACGCCGAAGTCTTT
Organism: Verrucomicrobiota bacterium; assembly: GCA_019235445.1. Classification (GTDB taxonomy): domain Bacteria; phylum Verrucomicrobiota; class Verrucomicrobiia; order Chthoniobacterales; family JAFAMB01; genus JAFAMB01. Next base: position 14,593 of record JAFAKL010000243.1, read on the forward strand.
GCCCTCCCATCGATTTTCCCAACGAAAGGTGAATACAATGTGGGTACCAGACGCCAAAGTTTGCGCGGCGAGATCGGCAAACCAGCAACTAATGCCTGAGTCAGCGAGCCTTATTTCATGCGTCGTCTTCCAATCATCAAAGCTCCAGAGCAAGGTTGCCGGCGCCCCCGTGATGATGCGCAGAATCTTACCGCAAGAAATGCACGGAGTCTGGTAATCAAACGTCCATATCTCGATCCCACTGCCGGTTTTCTCGACCACATACCGCTGATAAAC
>JAFAKL010000210.1 GCA_019235445.1 Verrucomicrobiota bacterium
AGTCAGGAGCACCCAACGGGCGAGCGCGTGAAGATTCTAGAAGAAACTCGCCCTTGGCAGACCTCGCTGTTTCAGAGAAGTCAGGAGACAGGAGTCAGAAGAAACGAGTCAGCGGATGGGAGGCGGCGTTCAGGGATGAACGGGTCAGCGTGGGGCAGCCGCGCCGTAAGCAAAGCGTCTCGCTTTGCCCTCTTGTGACGTGGAAGTTGGAAGAATGCCTGAATTCCTTCTAATTGGAGATTATCGGACCCTGCCTCGGCTGTGCCTCGACCCTATGACCCTCAGTGCGAGAAGCGAGACGCTTTGCTTACGGCGCGGCTGCCCCACGCTGACCCGTTCATCCCTGAACGCCGTCCCCCATCCGCTGACTCGTTTCTTCTGACTCCTGTCTTCTCTGAAACAGCGAGGTCTGCCAAGGGCGAGTTTCTTCTAGAATCTTCACGCGCTCGCCCGTTGGGTGCTCCTGACTTCTGAGTTCTGTCTCCTTTTCCTTGAAAGAAATTCGACCTGGGTTTACAAAAGCTCGGCTCATGAACCGCAATCACTTAAGGATTGCCGCGGGGATTCTTCTTTTGAGCGCCGTTGATTGCTGTCTTGCGGATTCATTCACGTTCGACCTCAAAGCAACGGGTCGCCTGGAATTCCCGGCTTGGATCCCGGATCGGCCATTGGCGTCGCCGAAGGCGCATTCGGAGTTGTCATTCCCCGTCGTGCCCGGACCGGACGACAACGATTTGGCGCTCACTGTAGTCTTTCAGGAGGAAATGGGCGGATTTCTCAGTGTTTATTGGGAGAACGCGCTTGGACAACGCCAGCTGTTGGCCCCGAATTTGTTCGAAAACATTGGGTTGTTGAATCAACGAACCCTGCTGATAAATCGTCCGACCATGGGTGGACCCGGGAAAGTCGTTTTGAAATCGAGCCAGGATGTACTCCATGTCCTGCGTGTGCGTCTGGACTGGGCCCGTCCCGGGGTCGTCCGCCTTGTCGACAACATCCCGAATGGAGCGCTGGTCACCACCGGCGGCAAGATGTTCGCGCCTGAGGAAGTGGATGGCAGCTCGCTGACGCCAATTGCCGACTCCTGGGAGGGCAGGATCCTGACGACCTCCGTCACCGATCGGGCGGAACGAATCGAGCGGGGCATCGATTTTTCGGTCACGATTCCAGCCAAGCTTTCCCGCGTCCGGCTGGAAGTACTGGTGAACGGATTGCAGCTGGATCAGACGCTCACGGTCTGGCTCAATACCGTAGCCGTCGGAACATTGGCGTTAGAAGTTCCTGATCTGACCGACCCGGGCTACGAGAAAGTGGAAGATGGAAATCTGCGGTTCACCGGGTGGCGGAAAGGAGTCTTAATTCTGAGAGGTGACCAGCTTCCAATGGGTGAGAATCACTTCCAATTTCAAGCGCCGGCGGACGCTCAAGTAGCCATCCGGGACTTTCTGTTGCAGCTTGATTATTCCTCCAATTGACTTAACAGAACCTTGATCTACCTTGCCACCATCCAGTTTTTTTTGTGTTATGAAGAAGCCGCCAATAAGTCGTTCGGGCGCAGCTGGTTACACGTTGATGGAGATCATGCTGGTCGTGGCGATTATCGCAGTGATCGCAGGGGGCGTGATCGTCAAGATGACCGGAGCCTTGGACGTCGCGAAAATCCAACGAACTGAACAGGACATTAACAATCTCTACAGCGCCTTGAAGCTGTACGAGGCGCGCAATTACCAAATGCCTGATCAAAGCCAGGGCCTGGAGGCGCTCGTCACGATGCCGACCACGGGTCCGAAACCGGCCAACTGGACCAAGCTCATGGATAGCATGCCGGTCGATCCCTGGAATACGCCTTATCAATATCGTAATCCAGGCAAGCGAGACCCTTCCGGGGTAGATGTTTTCTCTTTTGGACCTGATCGAAAGGAAGGGCCTAACAACATCTATCGGCGGGTGAATTAACTTCCGGCCATGAAAAGCTTGGCCACACGGTCGCTCCATGGCGTTCCCCTCAACGCTTCTCCTCCGATCGTGACCACAGGCCGGTTAGTTCAGGGACAGAATGCCTCCGGTCGAGTGAAAGGGTTCACCATTCTGGAGGTGTGCGTGGTGCTTTTCATCGTCGCTGTCCTCTTCATCGTGGCGGTACCAACCGCTTCCCATTTGATGGATGAAGAAAAGCTTCAAGCACCCATCCGCGAATTGCAAACATTTGCCTGGACCGCCCGGCGCGATGCCGTGATGGAAAATCGCCCCTACGAAGTGCTTCTGCTCAATGACTCTTACCTCCTTCGCCCAGTCGACAATGGCAAGGATGGTGGCAAGCGGCCGATCACCTATGGACTTCCAGCGGACGTCACGTTCGCCATCCGGCGGCTGGGCGATCGAGATTTTCTTAAACAAACAGACGCCAGCTGGTTCTTTTCTTCTAACGGTCTTTGCGAACCAATGAAGTTTCTCTTTCGGCGAAATGGTGACTGGGTGCGGTTCCGAGTGGATCCCTTAACCGGGACAATACAGACCGAGGAATCGTTTATCCAGTGAGAGTGCGCGCGTAGTGGTAATAGAGGAAATTGCTTGCATGAACTCCGTGGAACAAGGCGCTCGCATTCCAACGGAGCCCACCATTTTCGCTAACACGATCTCAAAACGTTCGGCAGGTTTCGTCCTTTGGGAAATCATGCTGGCGCTGATGATCTTTTGTATGGTCGTCGTCGCCCTCACCTCCGCCTTGCAGCAGACCGTCGATGCCTCCATCCTGCTTCGCGACGAATCTCAGGTTCGGTTCGAGCTCCAAAATCTGCTGACGGAAACCACCGCGCAGAAATTAAAACCCGGCAGATCGGAAGTAGTGGTCGGCGACGGACGTGTGCACTATGAAAAGGAGGTCCGGGCGGTCCAGGCAAAAACCGCTAAAGGAGTGATCCTGACCAATTTGTACGAAGTCATCGTGCAGGCTTCCTGGAAATCCGCCGGCCATGCACGATCAGATCACGCGCAGGTGATCGTCTACCAGCCATGAGTTCAACCAGGGGCCTATCGCGTAAGGTCCAGCGCCCGAGGCAAGGCGTTGGCAACTCGGGTTATCTTCTCCTTGAAGTTTTGTTGGCTCTCGCGGTCTTAAGCGTCGTGGTCGTGATGATATTTCAAATCATTCAGACAACCCTGAAAGTGACCGCAGACGTCGACTTCCTGCAAACTCAACAACGAAAGGTGGACGGAATCTCTGCCTTGCTGCGACGCACGTTTGGTTCTATGCCGCGGACCTGCACCTTTCAGACCCGGAATGTCAGCGGCTCTCTCGAATTGATTTTTCGTTATGCGCCGTTCACCTTTTCCTGGACCACCGCCGGGGCGGATTTTGGGACTGTCGTGATCGCGATCCGCCCGCAATCGGACGGCAGATTAGCCCTGAGCGTTCTGCAGGAGAGCGGGAATGCACTGGAAAGTTACGTCGACAGTGGAACCCAAAAAGAAGGCGAATGGTTCCCATTGATGACGGATGTCGAGCAACTCAACTGGCGCTTTTTTGCCGAAGGGACCGGGAAGTGGTCAACCGCCTGGCCCGACACAGGATCTAAACCTAACCTGGTGGAACTTACCTTTAAACTCGCCGGACGCAATCACACGGAGCGCTGTGTATTTCGTTGGCCGGTCGCTTAAAAGTCTCCTCTTTGCGGAATAGCATGTGTTTTGTTCCAACGAAAACGGAGGTAAGCAAAGCGTCCTCGCTTTGTTTTCTCAGCACTGAGCAAAGTGGGGACGCTTCGCCCACTCGGCGAGGGGCCTTCTTCCGGCGCAGCAGCCGCGGATCTGCCCTTTTGCTAGTTTTATTTGCGATCCTTTTGCTAACCGGGTTGGTCACGGCCACTGTCGGCTTCGTCAAAAGCGACATCGACGAGTACGGCGCGTTGAACAAGGAGTTTCGAGCGCAGCAACTGGCCGAATCCGGCCTGGCTTTCGGAATCGACCCCCAGGTGGCAAATCAAGACCAGTCATTGTTGCAACAGGAGATGCCGGACGGAGGACGGTTTCACGTTTTAATCTCCAGCGAATCGACCAAATTGAATATTAATTTCATTTTGCAGAACGGTCGCAACGATCTCTTGGAGACCCTATTTGTTCAATGGGGAGTCGACCCAAAGGTGGCCCAGACCGCCGTGGAGGGTTTGATAAAATATCTCTCCAACTCGTCCAGCAGCCAACCCGTTTCGACCAACGCTACCGATACAAAGCTAGTAACGCAATTTGGCTCCGTCGCAGAAATGAGTCTCGTTCCTGAATTCGCCCCGGTCATGAAAAAACAACCGGATTGGATGAACTTCTTTACCATTTGGGGAGACGGCAAAATCGACGTCAACGAAGCCGACGCTGCCACCATCGCGCTGATCACGGGCGTCTCGCTAGCGACTGCTGACGTGTTTGTCAAGTATCGATGGGGACCTGACGGCATTCCTTACACCTTGGACGATCGCATCTACAACAGCCTGGACGAGGTTCGCGCAGCGCTCGGTATGAGCCCAGAACAATTTCAACTGGTCCAGGATTTTTTGTCGCTCACCAGCGCCGTTGACCGGATCGAGAGCACAGGGATAATCGCTGGCTACGAGAAACAAATCGTCGTAGTAACCAGTCGCGGGACAATCCCGATTACTTACTTCTCATGGCAGGAAAAATAGACAAGTCGCATACTCATCTTTTGCGGGCTGTCAACGGTGACGAATGGGAGCTTTGGGATTTTTCCGAGAACAGGCGTGCGAACTTTATCCGGCGTCTTTCCACCCCGTCCGAAGTCCCGGGAGAGATGGTTGTTTCTCTGCCGGCCGAATACACCATCACTTTTCCGACCTGGTTAGCTACCAGCGATCGGTCAGTCATTCCCGAAATCTTGCAGCTCCAACTGGAGAAACGCGGGTTGCTGAACAGGAACAGTGGACCCTCGGCGGTTGATTACCGGATCATTGAAACGCGAGAGAACCAAACTTTAGCGATTGCCACCATTTTGCAGCCGGAGTTTCCGAAGGAGTTGGCTTTTGAGCGAGTGAGGCATTTCGAGCCCTCCGCCTACACCTTCGCTCTGCCGCAGAATCGGCTGATTATTTGGCGAGAACAGGGGCGCTTGACGGTCGCCGCGACTCGCGGACCGGCGCCAATCACCGTCCAGGTTCTCGGCGACTGCGAGCTTTCCGCGACGGCGGCGCTTGAATTAAAGTGCATCGCCTTCCAGCTTGAGGCTCAGGGCTTGTGCGAACGGTTTGTTGGAATCACTTTGTGGGGGGAATTCACCGTCGAAGAGAGCGAGTGCGTAGAACGGCATCTGGGCCTGAAAGTCACACGCGACGCTGTCCCGCCACCTAACCTGCCCCAGGTCCGTTCCAAGCTTTTACCTCCGGAGGTCACTGCGCTGCACGAAAGCAGACGCCGCAGGCGACGGATTCGCTCTGCCATCGGATTGCTCGCTGGCGTTTACGTGTTTGGCGTCATCGCGCTCATCGGCTATGTCTTTTGGCAAAATCATGTCGCTGACGAGCTCCGCCGGCATATTCTAACCCAGACGCCCACCGTAACTGCGATTCAGGAAACGGCCGAACGTTGGCGCCAGATCGAGCTGGCCGCCAACCCCAGGTTCTATCCGGTCGAAGTGCTATACCAGGTTGCCAGTGTATTGCCCCACGACGGCTTGCGCCTCACCGCGCTCGAAATGCAAAACGGAAAAGTCACCATTCGCGGGGAGGCCAGTACCGCGCCCGCCACGTTCAAGTTCGCGGAGGACATTAAGGCCAAACCCGAACTGCAAATGTACGACTGGCAAATGGCGAGTCCCATCTTGCGTCCTGACGGTCGAGCCGAGTTCACCATCGAAGGAATTCCGAAACTTGCGCAAATTAACTAAAAGTGAAGAACGACTATCGATCATCCTGATCGTGGCCATCTTCGCGCTCGGAAACTTCTACGGTTTGAGCTATCTTTTTGACTTGATGTCGAGCTCCGCACACGATGTTTCCGAGCTTCGTAGCCAGGTGCGCTCGAATGAGATCTGGCTCAAAGAAAAAGATCTTTGGCTCGTGCGCAGAAAGTGGATTGAAGCCACCCAGCCCCGCATTCGTCCAGATCAGGTGCCGCAATCAGAGTTGCTCGAATCAGTGACCACCAGTGCCAAAGCCAATCAATTGCAAATTCAGGAGCAAAGTTTCGCAGAAAATCTTTCGACACCGAACTATCAGTCCGTGGCAGTTCGGCTCAAATTGAGCGGCCCGCTGCAAAATGTAATCAAGTGGCTTGTGCAGGTTCAGCAACCCGAGTTGTTCCAGGCGATCACCAGTTTTTCTTTGAAAAGCGCGAACGAGCCTCCTACTGTCTCCCTTGAGCTGGAGATCGCGCGTTGGTATGCTCCGAAAACCTAAATCATGTTCCGGTCAGGGCTTGTTATTTACCCTGACGTTTATGTCGGCCATAACCGCCGCCACTGTTGTAACTGCTTCTGACGATGTTCCGAGCGGTTATAAAGCCGATCGCTACCAGCAAGTCTGGGAGCGAAACCCGTTCACCATCGTGACGCCGGTGGCAGCGCGTCCACCTGCAAGCGTGTTTGATAAGCTGGTCCTGTTAAGTTGGCTCAATGATCGCGGTATGGACGTTGTCTTTGTGCAAAATATAGAGACTAACGAAGTGCAGAAGATTACAAGAGACACGAATGAAAATAGTTTTCGCCTGATCGCGATACGCAAAGCTGCGGACCCTAAGGACGCGGAAGTTGAGATTGCCAATCGCACGGAGCAAGGCGTGGTGAAGTTCCGTTTGCAAGCGCTGCCGCCCCAAATGGCAGGTGGTCAGCCCAACTCGCCCTCCGTACCTGTCCAAAACGCCATTCCGGGTCAATCGCCGCCCATCCAAGCAATGTCGCGCCAGGCGCAGGCGGCTCGAGCCGCCGCGAACCAGCAGCAGCAAGGAGCAGTGCTGATGCAGCCGCAGATCCCCGGGTTACCGCCACGAGCCTCAGAAGTGCGTCGCAAACGGCTCACGGCGCCGCCCGCTCTTGAGCAACCAGTCGGTGTCCCGACAGCTGCCACGAATTTACCCGGCCAACCCCAGACGCAGTAAACATAAACTCATGTTCCCTCGCCCTTTTGCGTTTTTATTGCTCGGTATGATGATACAACTCTCGGGGACAAAGGCGCAGCCGGTGGTGGAGACATCGGCGTCGCCTTCTGGCGCCCCCGAAGCTCTCAGTTCATTCCAGGCGATCAATGCGAGCGTCGACACTATCTTGATGCAGTACGAGCAGCTCACCGGCAAAGTCTTGATCAAAGATAGCAATCTGGCCGCGAATGCATTGCCAATTACCATTTCTGTCCCGCAACCGGTACCCAGAAGTGAACTTGTTCGTTTGATCGAAGCGTCGTTGCTGCTGAATAATATCGTGCTTATCCCGGCGCAGGAACCCAACACCGTTAAGGTCATTAATATTAATACGGGCAAGAATCCCCGCAGCGAAGGGGTTCGCCTGTATGCCGGCCCTGAATCAATCCCTCCCGGAGAGCAGGTCATCAGTTATTACATGCCGTTCAAATACATTTCCGCGAACGAAGCGCTTACCGTTTTTCAGACCCATATTCTTCCCAGAGCCTATACTTCGTTTGTCCCCATCAATAGCGCGCAAGCTCTCCTGATTACCGAAACCACGACCGTAATCCGTCAATTGGTTGCCTTGCAGGCGTTGATCGATATACCGCCGGCGAAAACGGTTTCCGAGTTTGTTCCCCTCGTACGCGCTGACGCGGAGCGAGTTGCTGACACGATCAACAAGTTAATCGATTTCCAAAAAAAGGGGCGAACGGGAGGAGAACAAGGATCACCTGTGCCGGCGGGCCAGCCGGGCCAGCCGGGTCAGCCTGCGGCGACGGGAAGCTCGGATGCGGGCATACTGAGCAGTCAGGCCCAGATCATCGCTGATACCCGGACCAACCGTATCCTCGTAATCGCGCGCCCGGATACCATGCCTTACTTCGTCACCCTGATTCAACAATTCGACGCCGCGGTCGGCGCTGCGGCACCGCTGGAATATAAACTTCGCTACATCTCTGCCGGTGAAGTTCTTACTGTGCTTCAGGATTTGCTGGCGGAAGATCAGACGCAGGCTAGTCAGGGGCAGGGGACACAGAATCAGCCGACCCAAAATCAAAATCGGGTTAATCTGAACGCCAGCAATTACTCCGCCAATTCGACCACTGCCAACACTAGTGCAGGTTCGGTGGGAGCCGGACAGGATTTATTGCAGGAACCGAACGAGCAGTTAGGACCGCAGGCAGTGATCGTCGGTCGGTCCAGGATTATATCGGATCCAAAGGACAACAAAATTCTGGTCATCGGACCCCCAGAAAGCGTTCGCAAGGTGCGGGCGATTCTTGATAAACTCGACCGCCGCCCACAACAGGTTTATCTGTCGACCGTTATTGGAGAGCTGGAGCTTAACAATAATTTTGAGTTCGGGGTCGACTGGTTGCAGACGTTCAAGAAGATTTCCGGATCAAGCGGCATTGCTTCCGCTAACGTCAACAGCGGTATAAGCAGCACCGGTTTCGTCAACTCGAATGGGCAGCTCGTCGCAAATCCCCGTTCCCTTCGTTCTACCAACGGCGCCTCCGGCGTGGCCTTCCCGGCCCTGTCCGGTTTAACGATTTACGGAGCGATCGGAGATGCGGTCTCGGTTTTTGTCAAGGCGCTCGACGCCCGCACCGATTTCAAAGTGATAGCCCGGCCGGCGGTTTACACCGCGAACAACAAACGGGCCGTCATCGCCAGCGGACAACGTGTCCCAGTGCCTGAAAGCACTTTGAGCAATTTGACCACCGGTACTACCGGCGGGATTATTAACAACAGCAGCAGCACAGCGGTTTCTGCGACAATCAATTACCAGGATGTGGAACTTCACCTTGAGGTAATCCCATTGATCAACGTCAATAACGAAGTAACCCTGAAAGTCGCTCAGATTAATGATACGCTTGGCGCGAACGTTAATATCTCGGGGACCCAGGCCCCGATTATTAACAGCCAGCGTCTGACCACGACGGTCACGGTTCCCAGTGGCGCGACACTGGTTCTCGGAGGATTGATCCAGGATATGAGAACGAAAGAGGATAGCGGCATCCCGTACTTGAAGAATGTTCCCTATCTGGGGAATTTGTTCAAATATCAGACTGACAATCATAAGCGCGACGAGTTGATAGTCTTCATTCAACCAACCGTCGTCAATGATGATGTCCAGACGCTGCGCGCCAGTCTGAAAGAAGAACGCCGCGCAAAGATCTCACCCGATACCTACGAATTGGCTCATCCATCCGAATCCCCCGCAGCGTCTCCTTCCCTTCGGGTGAAGAAGAAGAATAATCTATCGAAGGAGTATTAGGAGGCAGCCCCGGCGGTCATACGCTACAGCAAGTATTGGGGACAGTTGCCAATGGCACTTCTAAGTTAAGAGGGTTTGAGACGGTTCTTTTGCCCCGAAGGGACTCCAGGATTCAGGCCGGGGTTTCAACTCCGGGAACTGGAGTTTGGACATGTCGAAGACGATCTTCAGGCCTAGGTGTGCCTCTCCGGGAGAAGGTACCCAGGACGGCACTGGCCCTGAACCGGAGTGAAAACCCTTAGCGCTAACTTAACTTAAACGTAAGGAAAATCCTACAACGAAAGAGCGCAGCCTGTCCCGGAGGGACCAAACGAAAAGCCAGGCACGAAGTGCCTGGACACTGGAGTTTGGACGTTTTCTGGCGACCGCGGAGCGGTCTAAGAGAATAGCCCAGTGGCTTCAGCCCTGGGTGAAGTGATATCAAGCGACCCGCCCTGAAAGGGCGTCCGACCTTCGGGGGGGCATTAATCCCAAAAATAACGTTCGTCGAGGGCGACCCTTTGACGTTTAAAGATTTCACGAATTTCTTCCTGGTAGCTAAATTTCCTATGATGCTCTGCCTGGATAAGAATATAAACGTTGGGAGCATTCTTTAAACCGCAGCCAAAATCTAGCATCACAAAC
>JAFAKL010000229.1 GCA_019235445.1 Verrucomicrobiota bacterium
CCGGGTTATTGGACCAGGCCGACTGATCAATTTCCTTTAACTCGCCCGGGGCAATGAATGATTTATCCAGCCAGGATCCCATGCTGACCGGGTCGATGCTATAAAAGGATTCGGAGACCAGGTAAACGCGATCTTTGACCGCTGGGTTATAAACAAATCTTCCCGCCGCTGCTGAGCCGGTTGCTGCGTTGCTCTGGTCCATCGACTTGCCGATGACCAGTGACGCGATCTGTTTCCCCTGGTCGCCTTTCAGGTCGATTTCAATGCCAATGCCGGTTCCGGTTCCCTGCCCGGGAGCGATGAGGTTCAGCCGGCCCAACTGCGAGGGTCCAACCTGCATTTCCTGTCCGGCCTTCAATTCCCACAACATCTGAACCAATTCCCGGATCTTCGTGAAATCTGCCGGATAATCACTTCTTTCCGCCACGCCCCATTCGTTCCCTTTTTTTTCAAGAGTCAGGCTGGCGGGCACAGATCGGATCTGAATTTCTGTGATGTCGTTGATCGGGAGCTGTTGAAGAATCGTGCGATCAGTTTTTGTATCGCGCCATCCGGCGGATCGCGAATGATAGAAATAGAGGCCAGCCAATCCGACGACCACCGCTATCCCCAACAAGATCAGCAGATGATTCTTCTTCATCGCGCAGCCCGTCTACGGCGTTTCACGACGGCCAGCGTTAAGCCGACCAGAGTGACAATCAGCGGCATCGCTGCGATATCGACCCATTTCACCGTGGTCTGCAGCGAGTCAATCTCCTGACGAAGGTTCTTGCGGAGCACCTTCAGTTCTTTGTTAGTGGTGGCCTCGTTCTCTTGAAACTTCTTGATTTCGGCTTGTTGCTCAGGAGACAAAAGCGTTTTCTGATCAGACTGTTTGCTGGTTTGCAGAGCGGCCAAATTCTGACGCGTTTGATTCAGATCATCTTCCAGCGCATCGATTTTGCTCTGGTATTTTTGCTCCGCTGCCGCCTCCATTTTGTTCACCACCACGAAAGGCCGATTGCCGGACGCCCTGCTCCGGATACCGATTAGATCGGAATCTCCGGCCAATTGTTCCACCGAACTCTGGATAAAATTCAGGTTGCCGTTAGACGGTACGAAAACCGTTTGGGTCATTACCTGTTGTGCTCGCCCGGCGATGGAATCATAGGCAAAATCGGAATCGCCCACGAGGATGACGACGCCTTCGGATTTGGCCTCCTTCAGATAGCCCTCTTTTGAGCCGGGCGCAGCCGAGGGAGCCGCAGAAGGCGCCGGGCTGGGGGAGGGCTTGGCGGAGTCTTTGCCAGCCGGTTTGCCATTCGAGAACGCGGTTTTGAACTTCCCGCTTAATCGTATCGCAATTGGATAAGCCGTATTGGCGCTCTTCCACTGCCTGCGGATGACGTCGGGGCCCGCCTCAATCAACGACACGTTCACCAGTCCCGCCTGATTAGAGGATTTGACCAGGACCTCTTCTTTCAAACCATCCGCCGGTTTGCCTGTGAAGGCGCCGGCGAACGGCATCAGCAGATCGCTCACTGCGGCGCTCAGGGCATCATCCTTATTGATTCCCTCCCTGGTGATGGAAAGGATCGTAGGATCTGACTGCACGCCGTTCTGACGCTGGACCTGGCTGGCAAAGGCGGGGTCTGCGATCATTTGTTTCACGGAAAAATCAATTCCCCAGGCAGGCAGTAACTTGCTCAGAGTCGAATCATAACTGGGCGCTCCTCCATACTGAGCGGCCGTCTGGGCCTCCACAAAGGAGTAGGGATCCAAGAGCGCCACCATTTTGCCCCCGCGAAGCAGGAACTGATCGATCGCGAATTGGGCGTCATCCGTAATCCCCTGTGGATGAACAAGCACCAGGACCGTGACGTCGTCATCGATTTTGTCTGTCGTCAGCGGAACGTCCCGTACCACATAGTTTTCCTTAAGCTCATTGAGGAAGATCCAGGGCGGACTCGATTGTTGGCGCTGCTGCATCATCATTGGACCCGCTTCGCGGCCGGTGACGGGCAGCGCGCTCATCACGCCAAGGACCGCTTTCTTTGGATTCGCGACGCTCGAAATAGCCCGGGAGATATCGTATTCCAGAAGGGTTTCCCGATCTGGGCTCAGATAGGGGATGGTGGTTTTAGCGTCCAGACAACTGACTGCCAGCCCGAGATAGACTTTATCGGTTAAATCGATCGGCTGACCTTCGATGCCATCCAGATTTGCCGAATCTTCTGCGTCTGAGTCCGGTTTCGGATCCAGTTTGATGACTTTAACCTTGCCGTGGCTGTACTGTTGGTATTCGTCCAGCAGATCCTGAACTTCTTGCGCGTAGGTTCGGAGCGGGACCGGCACGGCCGGATCATCCTTGCTAAAATAGAAGCGGACCACCACGTCCGTATCGAGCTTGTGGAGGATCTTCTTTGTGCCGTTTGAAAGCGTATAGAGCTTGTTCTCGGTCAAATCAGTCCTGAATTTGAAGAAGCCGCCCAAGACATTGATCGCCACAATAATGACCAGAACGGCGAGAACCCCGACGACCGAGTAGAGTAAACTATTAAACTTTCCCTTCATACGGTTAGGCTCGGCGAGCGCGCAGAATTACGCTGGTGGTGAAAAGAAAGAACACGATCGCGGAGAAGAAGAAGATCAGGTCGCGACTGTCGACAACGCCCCGTTGGAAGTCCTCGTAATGGGTCATCACGCCGATGTTCGCAAGTGCATCGATCAGCCAGGCGGGCGCCCAGTTTACCACAATGTCGGTCACCGGGGGCCAACTGCAAAGGATCAGGAAAAGGCAGACCACCACCGAAAGGATGAAGCTGACGACTTGGTTGCGCGTCAGCGACGAAGTCATGCAGGTGATGGCCAGGAACGCCCCTGCGGTGAGAAAACTGCCTCCGTATCCGGCCAGAATACGGCCCAGATCCGGGTGTCCGAGATATTCAACGGTAACCACGATCGGGAACGTCAAGATCAGGGCGATAAGTAAGAACAACCAGCTGGCCAGGAATTTTCCGAGAATCGCCTGCCAGGTTGTCACCGGCATGGTGAACAGCAGCTCCATAGTTCCCAAGCGCAATTCCTCGGACCAGAGCCGCATCCCGACCGCTGGCACGAGGAACAGATAAAGCCAGGGATGCCAAACGAAGAAAGTCAATAGATCCGCCGATCCACGCTCAAAAAATCTTCCGACCATGAAAGTGAAAAACCCGGTCAGAAGCAGAAAAATAACGATAAAGACGTAGGCCACTGGCGAGGAGAAATAGGCCCCCAGTTCCCTCCTGGCGATCGTCCAGATAGTTCTCATTCGACGGAAGCCTTTTCAGTTTCGGGCAAAGTAATGGCGCGGAACACATCATCGAGTCGGCCTTCTTCGACATTAAGATGGTCGATCCGCCATTTTCGCTTTTGTGCCAAGGTCAATACTTCGGGTAACAAATCGCCTTTCGGCTGGAGCCGGAACATCGTTTTGGAGTCTGATTCAGAGATTAATTCGGACTTATCCAGGAAGCTCAGGGTAGAGAGATCGGGCTGAACCGATTGCCAGCCGATGCCCGAAAGGCTAACGACGATTGTTCCGGCCAACGGAGCGCGGCACTTCAGTTCGGCCGGAGTGCCGTTGGCTACGATTTTCCCTCGATCGATGATAATCGCCCTGGTACAGGCGGCTTCCACTTCCTCGAGGATATGAGTTGAAAAAATGATCGCTTTCTCCCGTCCCATTTCGCGGATCAGCGTGCGGACTTCATGCTTCTGGTTGGGATCCAGTCCATCGGTCGGCTCGTCCAGGATCAACACTTCCGGGTCGTGAATGATCGCTTGCGCAAGGCAGGTCCGGTGACGGTATCCCTTTGAAAGCGTGTCAACGCTTTGGAAGAGGACCGGTTGAAGAGAGCAAAGCTGCACCACGCGGTCGATGGCCCTGGCCTTCGTGCTGCCGAAAAGGCCGCGCAACTCTGCGCAGAAGCTCAGGAAGCCGAACACCGACATGTCACTGTACATCGGAGCGTTTTCCGGCAGGTAGCCGAGCCTGCTCCGGCTTTGCAACCCTTGCTCGACGACATCGAACCCGCAGACCGAGACCTTGCCGGCAGAGGGAGAGAGAAAACCCGTGATCATGCGCATGCTGGTCGATTTGCCGGCGCCATTTGGTCCCAGAAATCCGAGGACCTCTCCTTTTGCAACCGAGAATGAAATATTATCTACCGCGAGCTTCGGACCGAAGCTCTTCGTTAACTTCTCGACGGTGATCATGTTCGAGGTGGGGGCACGTGAGTCAGCGGGCTTAGTTATGTACTTTACGGAGCGTCTAAAAAATACTGATGCCGCGATTTGTCAAGCGGGTCCGGGAGAAAATACGATCAAGCGGTGAAGCTTGAGCCAAGGTCTTGTATAAGGAAAGCAATCTCGCGCAATTCCGGGATTGGCTGCGAGCCAGACGAACCTTGCGGGCAACGGCCTGTTTTGATGAGGTCCTCGTCAGTCGATTCGCGATCGGATTAAAACGGAGTTGTCGCGCGATATTTGCCCGACGGGATATTTTACGTTTCTGAAATCCCGCAGACGTTGACTGGTGAAAAAATGGAGGTGCCGGTGAAGCGCCTCTTTCAGGGGATTGAGCTCTCTCAGTCGGTTGGTCGGGACGCGATGAGCAATCCTGATTCGCTGGCGCCCTTTTTGGAACTGGCAGAACGGTATCGCCCGGGCAGTTGAATTCGCGCCTTCTTCGGTTTCCATTTCGGTTCATGCCCAATGATCGCCTTCCGCGACTGATCTTCGCCTCCAGCGAAGAATCCGCAGACTTACTCTACGCAACGAAGTTCTCGGTTCCTGATCCGGTTTTGTTCTTGCAGCAAAATGGCAAGACAACGGTTTTGCTCAGCGATCTGGAGATCGATCGAGGAAGAAAAGAGGCGAAGGTGGACGAGGTGATCGCGCTGTCGAGCATTGAGGATCTACTGAAAAAAGGGCGTCGAGGCAAACCGCCGATCGAAAAAACAATTGCCACCTTTTTGCGGCAACGCCGAGTTCGAAAAGCAGCGGTTCCTTACGATTTTCCGATCGGTTTGGCTAACGGGCTGGCCAAGGTGGGAATCACAGTCAGCCCGATTGCCGGCCTCTTCTGGAGCGAGCGCGAATTCAAATCGGAAGGGGAACTACAATTGATTCGACGCGCCATTCGTATCGCGGAGGTGGGCTTGGCGCGAGGACTCGAAGTCCTTCGGGCAGCTGAAATCAAATCTGGGAAAAGGCTCGTCTGGGGTGGAACGACGTTAACCTCCGAGAAGTTGCGCGCCGAAATTGAAACGGCAATTTTGCATGTGGGCGGGACCGTGGCGGACACGATCGTCGCAGGCGGGGAGCAGGCGTGCGATCCACACCATCGGGGGAGCGGTGCGCTTAAGGCAGACTCTCTTATCATCCTGGACATTTTTCCAAGAGATGGGCGCTCAGGCTATTATGGCGACCTGACCCGGACTGTCGTTCGCGGCAAAGCCAGTGAGGCTCAGCGCGCGCTCTGGTGGACTGTGTTAGAGGCGCAGAAGTTCGCCTTGCAGAACATTCGAGCCGGCGGTTCGGGCGCAGCCCTGCAGAAGGAAGTTGCTAAATTTTTCCAGCAAAAAGGGTATCCCAAAGAAATTCGGGATGGCCGTTGGGTCGGGTTTTTCCACGGGCTCGGGCACGGATTCGGACTTGAGATTCACGAGCAACCCCGAATCGCGAAGACCAGATTTAAAACAGGCCAGGTGCTGACCGTCGAACCAGGCCTTTACTTCCCCGGAATTGGGGGAGTCCGGATCGAGGACGACGGAGTCGTGACCGAGAATGGTTTCAGGGTTTTGTCCAGGTTCGCCAAGACGCTCGAGGTCTGATTGTCGATTGCAGTGAATGGCAACTGAGTTAAGAGGCTTTGAGACGGTTCTTTCGCCCCGAAGGGACTCCAGGATACAGCCCGGGGTTTCAACCGGTTTCAACCCTATCTTGTGGCGTGCATTTGGTAGGCGCTTTCAGCGCTGCCGTTTCCTTGTCGCCTTTCCTAGTAAAAGAGTATTAGACTGTGCGCCACGGAAAAGCTCTGTCACCCACGACCGGATAAATGAGCATCGATCTCGCTGGCAAACCGCCTGGCCACTTCCACCTGCTCAAGCGCAATTCTCGTGGAAAGGCCGATGTGACTGGCAGGATCGAGCAAAGCATCGATCGCGCTCCGCCTCAGATGCACCGTGACTCGGTAATCGGCTGCCAAGCGATCGGGAAAAGATATGTTTTGGGAGGCCGCCGCTTGCGCTGCTTCATACACCACGTCATGTGCGTGCTGCCGGCCGATGGTCTTCCCAAGTTCCAGCATAACGGCTTCGGCGCTGATCATGCTCCCAGACAAGTCAAGGTTAGAACGCATACGTTTGGGATTGAGGCGCAATCCGTCAACAATCAGAAGGACACGCTCCAGTGCTTCGCCCATGAGTACCGACCCTCGTGAGACCGCTTCAAACGCGATGCCGGGGCAATGGTCCGCTTCGTGTTCGCTTTGAACAGCCTCCAGGGCCAGCGGTACCAGCGCCCGGATTTCTGCGGCAATGCTGAGGGTATCCTGGCAAAGCTGCGGATTGCGCTTCTGGGGCATGGTCGAACTACCGACGGTGCCTGGCGGTACGGGTTCTTCCACTTCTCCACATTCC